>PIVT01000016.1 GCA_003353845.1 Pseudomonadota bacterium
AACAAGCCAGTGCCATCTATCACAAGCGCTGGATGAAAGAGTTTGGACGCGACTTTCCCATCTCGGCGGCCAGCGGAGTCATCACTTACAAGGCACCCTTCCTATTGGATGCCGCCAATGTCGTAGCCCAGCGCAAAGGCGATGCCTTCATGGCCAACTTCGGTGCCGTGATGACGGGAGTCAAACCCAAGTCCACTTTCATGCATCCTAAAATGGCAATTCCCATGGGTGTCGAAGTGGGACGTCAGTTCTTCCTTCAGAAGGTCATGCGTAAATTCCCTTCAGAAGAAGCAGCCTATTTACAGCGCGCCTCGGAGGTCAATTCTCGCGACACGGCCTTCGCCAACGCCATGCTCATTGACCCCACGGTTCGAGCAGAGGATGTGCGCCCTGCACAGCAAGACAGCAGCGCCTATCAAGACCTCTTTCAATTTGCTGGCGGCAATGACAACGCTCGGCGCATCCTTGTGATGTACGGATCGGAGTATGGCTTCTCCAAGGAAGTCGCTGCGGAAACCTGCGCCGCCTTGCTTGAGCAAAGCGTCGATGGGGCCGCGCCTTCCCTGCGCTATGTGAGCACTGCTGATCACGGCATGATCGATTGGAATGAAACTCACACCTGCCTGTTCATTTGTTCGACGGCCGGAGATGGCGTTCCCCCTGTGCCCGCCAAGCCCTTCTTCGATTTCCTCGAACAAGAAAAGCCCGATCTTTCAAAGCTGCGCTTTTCCACCCTGGCCCTGGGCGACCGCGCCTATCCCAACTTTTGCCGAGCGGGGCATACCTTGCATCAACTGCTCACACAGTGCGGAGGCCAGGCCCTTCTCCCTGTCTGTGAAGTCGACAACGAGGACTCACAAGCCATCACGAGCTGGCGCAGGCAAATCGCAGAGAGCTTCACGGAGTCGGCCCTCTGGCAAGGCCTGCCCGAAGAGCCGAACCCCGATGCGTTGCGTCAACGCGCCCGCGAATACTTTGCTTCCGTCGACGCGGGCCATCAACAACCCAGCGCAGAAAATCCCCTCACGGCTGTATTAAAGAGCAAGCGACCTTTGTCGACACTCGTGGAAAGCGGGGACAACGAGGTGCTGCATATCGAAATCGACTTGTCCCAGTGCAAGAGCGACACACCCTTGTCCTGGGAAGCAGGTGACGCGCTGGGCATCATCCCTTCCAATTGCCCGAAGGAAGTCGATGCTTGCCTATCCGGCCTTGGGGCAACGGGCGATGAACGGGTTCAACTTCGCAAGGGACGAAACGCGGAGACAGCGAAAACCCTGCGCGAAGCCTTGACCTGCGACATGGATATCAAACAGCTCAGCCAAGACCTCTTGCAGCTCTTTATCGACACCCGAGAGGACAGCGCGGCATCCGTCCCGGCTTCCGATCCCGCAAGCTACCTCGCTCAACACGAGCTCCAAGATCTGCTGCAGGATTTCCCAAAGTGTGTTGAGAAGCTGGGGGCTCAAGACATCGTGGACAGGCTGCGCCCCTTGCAACCCCGGCTGTACTCCATTGCATCATCCATGGAACAAGATTCGAAACGAATTGCTTTGTGCGTTGCAGTGGTGCGTTACGAACTCTCAGGGCGAACGCGAACTGGCTTGGCCACCACTTACCTGGCCGATCGAGTGAGCGAAGGTCAGGCCGTTTCCATCTACCTTCACGCCAACCCTGAATTTCGCTTGCCTGCGAAAGGCTCTGGCCACTCTTGTGTCATGATCGGTGCGGGTACCGGGCTAGCTCCCTACCGCGCGTTTTTGCAGGAGTTGTCCAACTGCTCCAGCAAACGTCCGCACCTCCTGTTTCTGGGTTGTCGTTATGAAGAACGGGATTTTCTGTACCGCGATGAGTTACAAGCCTGGCGAGACAAAGATGTCGTCAACCTGGTCACTGCCTTTTCTCGAGATCAAGCGGACAAGATCTACGTGCAGCACCGCATGCGCCAACAAGGCCCTCTCTTGTTCCAGCGCATGGAGTTGGGGGATCATTTCTACATTTGCGGAGACGCCACGCACATGGCCGTCGATGTAGAGCGCGCCCTGCTTGAAATCGTTCAAGAGAACGGAAATAAGAGTGAGCCCGAGGCCAAAGACTATTTGGACGAGATGCGCCGAGCAGGACGTCTACAAAAAGATGTCTGGGCGGTGTAACCGAGCCCATTTGACAGGGGCTCTCCTACTCTTGTATCAAACTCAGGATGAGCACCCCACACGAGAAGAAGCCAACACCTCCGGCGGAGGCCAAGAAGAAGCGAAGGCGACGACGCAGACGGCGTCCTTCGGAGGCCAGCGGCGCCGCCGCCGAGCTGCTCGCTCAAAAGAACGCGAAGATCGACACGGAGAAGGACGCCGACGCGCCGCTCAGCGAGGAAGAGGTCGAGGCGCTCCGTCGCTATTTTCGCTTTCTGCAAGCAAATCGAAAGATCTTGCGCCTGCGCGTGAACGCCGCCGAGGACCTGCTCTTGAACGGCGTGCGCGAGCCGACGCATCGGGGTGTCTGTCAACACCTGCTGGCCAAGGTCGAACGCAGCGCGGTGATCAGCGCGGTAGAGAAGCTGGAGCCCGCCGCGGCCGCGAAGCTCCTGGGCGGGATCATCGGCTTCTCGCCAGAAATCGAATACGTCCTGCTATTTCTCGAACGGGTCCAGCGCTCCGCCTCGCAGGCCGAAGCGACGGCCGCGCTCTCCCAGGCCCTGCGACAGATCGACTTCAGCAAAGTCAGCGACGCCCAGATGCGAAGAGTGCTCGGTCTGCTCGCCGAACTCTTCGGCGAGCAAGAGCGTCCGCAGCTCCTACTGGGGCTTCTGGAGAGCCGTAGCTTCCGCACGGCCTTCGACAGCTCCATGCCTCAATTACCAGAGTCACTGGCTCAACTGGTGATCCCGCTGCGAGCGGCGCAATCAGCCATCCTGCACGGCAAGAAGGATCACTTTGAACCAGACGTTCTGAGCCAGGGCATTTTGTACCTGCTGGACGCCGATGACCGCACCCTGCTGCGCCATCCGCCCGAGGTGCGTCAGCGACTCTTCTCCGCGGGCGTTCAAGTCTGCGCAAACAACGACCACTCCCTTCATCGGGGCTTGAAGACCCTGCTTCGCAGCTTCGAGGATTCCAAACGGCGACACAGCGAGTTGGGGATGGCGTTGGCTCGGCACTTCCTCGCCGCTCAAGAGGACAAGGAAGCGCGCAAGCTCTTGAAGGCGCTCTCCGACGCACACCCTGACTTCCGGCTCCCTGCGCGTTGGCTCGAAATTCTCGACGCGCCACGCATCGATCGTTTCGCCCTCTCCAAGCGTTCGAAACCCACGCAGGATGCGTCGGGACAGCATCGCAGGACACCCGCCGTCTGGCTCGACACGATGCGAGCGATATGGCTTCAGGTGGGGTCGGACGACGGCGTCGAAACACATCTTGCAACGGCGCAGCTACTCAATGAGCTTTGCATTCCCGGGGTGGCCCCGCTGCTTCACAGCGGGACCACGGAAGAAGGCGCGCCCTATTTCACCCAACCCGATCCGGGTCAGGAGCTGGGTCAGGCACTCACGCACAAGGGCGGATTGTCGTTGGAAGAGGCCATGCGGATGTGCCGGGAAGCCACCGGCATTCTCGCTGCCCTGGCCTCGGCCGGAGTCGTCCTGCCCGACGCACATTCGCGACGCTTCGCGCTCGACGAGGGCCGCCGGCTCTGGCTCATGGACGTAAGTGGTGGACAGCAAGGTTCGGCCGAAGCGGCCCATCTCGAGTTGGCGCGGGGGCTCTGCCAGTTTGTGCTGAATCGCGCGCGCCGTTACATCCCACCCCAGGAGGCTGTGCAGGCCCTGGAGAGATCGAAGAGCTTCGCTCAATTGGCGCGAGCTCTCGAACCCTGGGCGTGAGCGAGTTCCTTTCGAGGACAAGCGACTGGGTCGATTCGTAGATCAGGTAGGCGTCCATGTACTCGCCCACTTCGCGGCAGCCATGGCCTCATCCGCGGAAGATGTCAAACTCTGCGCGCTGACCAAAGACTATTTGGACGAAATGCGCCGAGCAGGACGTCTACAAAAAGATGTCTGGGCGATTTAGACTCACGCACACGAGAGGATCAGCGCTCGCTTTGGGCTCCGCGAATGATTTGATCCACGACGCTGCTGAAGAGGGGAGACATATCTCCCGTGGTAAAATAAGGCAGGAAGCTTTCAATCTCCGAACGCTCATCGGGGCCCAGTGAAGCCAAGGCGATCTCGTATTGCTCTTGCGGCGTTTCTTCCTTGGGCACCTGCCTGGCCGCAATCTCCATGCTGGCAAAACCGATGGTCGTCCAGAGCAACCCATCTGCAATTTGGGCTGCCCGCGGCACCTCGAACCCTGCGCCATGTAAAATCTGAATGGCGCCACGCGCGGCCAATAAAAGTTGGGGGGAGCCGTGATGCTGCCGGCTCATGAGTTCCAGCGCCTCGGGATAAGTCATCATTTGCTCGCGCAAGGAATGCGCCCAATGCGCCAGTTGTTCCTGCCAGCTCCCAGAAACCGGGTCATCGACCACCAGCTTCTCCAACGCCAGACCCGAAATCCCAATGAGCAGTTCATCTTTGTCGCGGACGTGGGTGTAGAGGGACATGGCGCCCGTGCCCAGCGCTTCGGCCACAGCGCGCATGGTGAGGGCCTCTCGGCCCTGGCTGCGCAATAAGTCATACCCGGCTTGCAAAATCTGAGCGCGGGTCAGCTTGGGCGGCCTGCCTCTGCGTTTGGGCGGCTGGGGAATTTCAGATTGCGCCAATGACGTCTTCTCCCGCGGCTTCTAGTATTATTGAACAGCTGATTCTATTTTACGTACATCGTATTGAAATGTTAAGAAACCACAGTATGCTCCATTCCGCCAGTCTGATCACCAGTTCCATAGAGAGTGTAAACCCAGCGGGAGCCCCAAATGACCTCTAGCCAGCTACCTCCTCCTCATCGCCCCCTTCCGTTGCGCCTGCTCAACGCCATGGGGCGCGGTCTCGAAGAGCTGGGCATCCGGCCCATGAGATTTGACGACACGAAGCTATTGAAGGCGGCTCAGAAGAAGACGGGCTTGCAGGATTTTGGTGATGACCGATTCCTCAGCGGCCTGCGTGTACTCACACAGGCCATCGAGTCCGAAGCTCGCCCCACGTTGACGGGACGCATCTTGGGGCAGCGCCAATTTCTCGATTTGTTGACTTACCGTTTGCAACTCATCGAGCACTGGAAGAAGCATCCTGAAATTGCCGAAGAAAAAATCAAACGACCGCTCTTCGTGGTTGGACTCCCCCGCACCGGTACCACCATCTTGCACTCCTTATTGGGCCAGGACCCCACCATACGCACACCTCTTTCCTGGGAAGTCGCCATGCCCTTTCCCCCACCCGAGGCCGCCACGTTCACGACAGATCCGCGCATTGCCCAAACGGACAAGAACCTCGACATTTTTCGTTGGCTGGCACCCAACTTTGAAACCATTCATCCCATGGGCGCGGTACTGCCCCAGGAATGCATCACCTTTACGACATTCGATTTTCACAGCATTCAGTTTGAGGTGAGCTTCAACGCGCCTTCCTATCAACAATGGTATTTAGAGCACGACCCCAGTGGTGTTTACGCCTTCCACCATCAGTTTTTGCGCCACTTGCAACACCACGTGCCCGGCGAGCAATGGGCCTTGAAAACACCGGCACATCTGAATTACCTGGACACCCTGTTCGACGAGTATCCCGACGCACTCATTGTGCAAACCCATCGCGACCCACTGGCCGTCATTCCCTCCATCTGCAGCCTGCTCTACACCATGCGCTGCGCGTTCACAGATCACCCCGATCCTATTGAAATCGGGCGCCAACAAAGCCTGCAATGGTCGACCTATCTCAATGCGGGTATGCATGTTCGCGACAGTCTCCCGGAAAAGAGCAACCAGTTTTTTGATATCTACTTCGAAGAAGTCATCGAAGACAGCATTCATTGTGTCCAACGCATCTACGAACACTTCGAGATGGATTTTTCATCCGAAGCCAAAGACTGCATGACCGATTTCCTGGCCGAGAACCAACGTCACAAGCACGGCGTCCACAAATACACCTTGGAAATGTTTGGCTTGGACGAAGATGAGCTCACGGATCTGTTTGCGGAGTACTGCCAACGATTTAATATCAAGCGCCAACACAAGGCGTGAAGGAGACACGAGACATGAGTGACGACAACGCTGCAGCTTCCAATACAGACGCACCAGACGCAACAGACGCATCGGCCAGCCTGGCCGCATGGAAGCAGCTTCTCACTCGTCTAGCCGAGGCCGGTGAAACCATCTGCAGTCCAACGGGAGCCCGAACGCCCCAAGAGCGCGCCGAGGGCTTCCGCTACCTCACCCGACTCGTGGGCGCCGGGCTCGATATGCACTTGGAGCAAGCCGACCCCGCGCGGCCTTTCTTCACTGACATGCTGACGCCCACGCGAAAGTTCTTGGGAGACAACCCCGACACGCGCTACGACTACGTCCCCTTGGACGGTAGTCATGCCTATCGCGTATGGGGAAACCGCGACGACTCTGTCTACCTGGCGCTGTGTGTCTATGGAAAGAAGCCCGACGGCAACCCCAACATCGGCGGCAACCTTTCCGATGTAGACATGCACTTTGAGAGCGATGGTTCCTTTGAAGTGTTTTTGTCAGCTGAAAAACCAGCGGGCGCCAAGAACTGGCTCCAACTGAATTCTGAAACGACCTCCATGGTTGTTCGGAAGTACTTCATGGAGCCCACAAAAACAACAGTCGCGAATATCCAGATCAAAGCCTTGGATGAGGCAGCGCCTCTGGCCCCTTACACCGAAGAAGAGTTAGCGAAACGCCTGGGGACTGTGGGGAACTTTGTGGCGGACACCTCGTCCATGGCGGCGGCACTCAGCGTCTTTGCCGCCTTGAACTCAGTAACGGGCGATGCCACTGAAGAGTATGTGGCCTTGCAAGTGGTGGATGGCGAAATGAAGGCAGGCGAAACAAAGTCTGCGCAGGAGCTCGCCGCCTCCATCGACCCGAAGATCATCGCCGCACATTTGCCGACACCCGACATTCAGTACGCCGGGGCCTGGTGGAAAATTCGCGATGGCGAAGCCGTGGTCGTCGAGGGCAAGCCTCCCAAGGCGCGCTATTGGTCCGTTCAAATTTTCAACCGCTGGTTGGAATCGCCCGACTATCGCCACCTCCCCGTGTCCCTGAACCACGGGCAAGTGGAATTGGAGCCCGATGGTTCTTTCCGAATCCTGATCTCCAACGAAAACCCGGGCGTATCCAACTGGATCGACGCATCGGGCTATCAGGAAGGGCAAGTCTGTTGCCGTGCCTTGATCGCCGAAGAGCCCTTGGAAGTGAAATTCCGCGTGGCCAAGCTTTCGGAACTCTTTCCGGCGAGCTGAGGCACCCTATTGCCTCTCGACTCGGTGAATCAGGGGAAACCCATCTTACCCCCTGCGGGTAATCAGCTCTCAATGTCTGGTGCGGTGCGTTGAAATCGCTACCGTTGACCCCTCATTTATTTCCGTATCGTTTTCAAACCATGAGTTCATCCCATCTTAGAGAGGTTTAGACATGTCTGAAGAATCTTTTGACGTCATCGTAATTGGAGCGGGTTTCGGGGGAAGTGCCTGCGCCGGCCTGCTCGCCAAGAAGGGCCTGAACGTTTGCCTGGTTGAAAAGAACAAGGTGGCCGGTGGCAAGGCCATGAGCATCTCCAAAAACGGGCATACCTATACTCCTTGGGTGGTCATCGGAGCCCCTGTAGAGGACAACGCCTATCAGCAAGTTCTCGACGAACTCGATGTAGCCGACCTGGCGACCCTGGCCGTTCCCGAAAGCTCGGGCAGCATTTACAAGACTCCCGAAGGCAAGTACGTGCGCATGCCTGCCATGCCTGCGAGTCAATTCGATCCTGCACTCATGTTTCAGTGGTTGGGTATTCCCGAAGAAGAGCAAGCAGACTCCCTCGGCTTCTTTGTCCAAATGGTGACCATGGCACCCGACAAGATCAAAGAGCTCGACGGAACGGATTTCGAGTCCTGGATTCGCAGCTTCGGCATTCCCGATTCACTTTACGGCTTTCTCGTGAGCTTGTGCTGTGATGGCATGTTCATGGTGGCCGTCGATAAACTCGACGCGGCAGAGGCCATTGAAAGCTTGCAGAAAATGTTCTTGCGCGGAGGCGGGATCTTCGCCAAGGGCGGTTACGGCACCGTGGCAGAAGCCTACTGCGAAGCCGTTCGCCGCAACGGCGGCACGGTGCACATGGGCACCCGCACGGACAAGATTCTCATCGAAGACGGAAAGGTCAGCGGAATTCAAACCAAGAAAGGTACCTTCAAGGCTCCGGTGGTCATCAGCAACGCTGGCATTCAACCCACCGTTTTAAGGTTGGTGGACGAAGAGCACTGGGATGCTGATTACGTCAAGTACGTGAAGGAACTGGAACCCTCCTACTCCTTATTGGGCTACCGCTACTTCTTAAGCAAGCCCATCACCGACGCTGGCTTTGGCGTGATCTTTTCAAATACCAGCCCCTGGACCCAAGAGCGCCTCGACCTGGCCCACCAGGGCAAAGCCTCGCGCGAAGGTGTTGTGTATTACGAGGTACCGGTAAATTACGATCCAGACGCTGCACCCGAAGGCAAGCAGATGATCATGACCGGCAGCTTCTGCCCAGCCGACCCCGACATGAGCAAGGAAGACATCCATGCCTGGGCGGATGCGGGCGAGAAAATCATCTTTGGGGCCTTCCCCGATTTGGAAGCCTGCATCGAATCCAAGGACATGTACACCACCAAGAGCGTCTCCAACGCCACGCGCGACGCGACGGTTCCCGGCGCTGGCGGCGAAACCATCGGCCTCGCTCAAAAAGTGGGACAGTGCGGTTCTACCAAACCGGACATTGCTTCACCCATTGAGGGTCTCTATTTCGTTGGTGCCGACGCCGGTGCCTGCGGTGTGGGTACACAAATGGCCATTCTGTCGGGAGTCAAGGTGGCTGACACAGTCTATGAAAAGCTGAAGGGCTAAGCGTTCTTCGATCAGTCGTACAACAGCGCAGCGCTGCGGCCGGCATCGTAGAGATCTGTGCCCGTGCAGGCGAGCCGCAGGACCGTCTCGAGGTCCTCGCCACGGTCGATGGCCTCGCGGACTGCTGACTTGCCCGTGAGCAGATCCATGGCAGGGACGTCGTCGCGGAACTCGTATGGCTCTGTGCGCCAGGCGAAGTCGTCGGGCCAGAGCGCTTTCACCGCAACGAGGACGGCGAGGCCGGTGCGGTAGGCGTTGAATGCGCGTCGATCGGTGACGTGCAGTTGCAACGCATGGCAACGCTGTCCGGCAAACTTGTCAAAGGCCGGCTCGATGACACAGGGACGAAACCACACGCCCGGCAATTCGTAGCGCCCGAGCTCATTCGCCAGTTGCCTCGTATCGATGAACGGGGCGCCGAAGAGTTCGAAGGGGCGCGTCGTTCCGCGCCCTTCGGAGAGATTGGTTCCCTCCAGTAAACACATGCCGGGATAGACAATCGCAGTTTCGAGTGTCGGCATATTGGGTGAGGGCATCACCCATGGGAGATCGCACTCGTCGTAGTAGGCCTGACGCCGCCAACCCTCACACGCAACCACCTCCAACTCGCATTCGACGCCGAAGCTGCCTTTGTACAAAAGCGCCAGCTCCCCCACCGTCATCGCGTGCCGCTGAGGCACGGGATACAAGCCGCAGAAGTTCTCAAGCCCCGGGTCCAGACCTCCGCCTTCGACCTGGAGACCTCCGATGGGGTTGGGTCGATCGAGCACAACCACCTTCACCCCTGCCGCTCCCGCCGCGCGCATGCACAGCGCCATGGTGGCGGCATAAGTGTAGTAACGCGCGCCGACGTCCTGAATGTCGAAGACGAGCACGTCAATCTGCTTCAGCTGCTCGGGCGCTGGGGACAAGGACGCGAAGGTCTCACCGTACAAACTGACCTCCGGCAACCCGGTGAAGGGATCGCGTGTGTCACCGACTCCAACCATGTACTGGGCGTCACCGCGGATGCCGTGCTCGGGTCCGAACAGCAGGCGTAGGTTGATGTCCGGCTGCGCGTGCATGAGATCGGCCGCGTGGGTGAGCTTGCCATCGACTGTGGTGGGATTGGCCACCAAGCCGACGCGGGTTTGTTTACCCAACCAGCGCTTGGGATCGTCGAGGATCAGTTCAAGTCCAGTACGCACACCATCATCCTATACGACCCCAACCTCGGTTCCGAGGCGGGGCTCAGTCCAGAGTCACGACAAAGAGCCGCACCGGCACGCTGCCGGGATTCTTTGCCTTGTGCCGCGTGCCGCGGTCGAGTACGCAGGATTCACCCGCGTGAATCCTCTCTACTGCGCTGTCTAAAACCAGCTCGAACGTTCCCTCGAGCACGTAGATAATGTGACCGTTCTCGCACCAGTTCGGGTCCTCGAACCCAGGCGCGAACTCAAGCAGCACAACGGGACAACCGTCGATGAGCTTTTTCTGCTCAAGCGGATGGCCACCGGGGGTCCAAGCAAGCGACGTAAATGGGAGGCGCGTAAAAGGCATCGAACAGGAATCCTAACACTACCAGCCCGCAGAACTCAAGACGCTCAAATGTGGACATGAAAGCTACTGAGCCGTAGGAGGAAGCACCTGGAATAGTCTCGGTTCCATGCGCAAGGGCACTTGTCGTTCGATCCTGACGGCCATGCTCTTTAGATAGGCTGCACGCTTGTTGAGTCCCTGGCTTTGTGCTCGAGTGGCTGCGAGCTGCGCGGCATCGCTTCCCGCTTCGTAATCCGCGAGAGTGGCATGGGCAAGGGCACTTGTTTCGAGTGCGTCCATTTCGAGTGAGGGCCAGCGCTGCTTGATGCTATTGGCCAGGTCGAGAGCACGCGCTCCGTCGCGAACAGAGTCATCGGGAGAACTGGCAAGAAGCCATGCGAGCATCAGTGTGGCTTCCCAATCCTCTGGATAATCCGACACTAAACCGTCAAGGGCATCTCGCGCCTGTACATAGTCTCGGCTTTTCACCGCAAGGTTATACAGAAGCCGAGTTCCACCGATGTTTCCCGGATCGAGTTCCAGCGCGCGATCGAGGGTTTTCCTGGCAGCGGGAAGGTTTCCCAGTTGCATCTCGGCAGCACCCAGCCGAACAAGAACCATGAGGTCCTTTGGATCGACCGCCATGGCGTCTTCGTAATAGGAAGTGGCACGCTCAAGATCTCCTCTCGCATAGGCGCGATCACCCAGGGTCGAATAGCCTTTTGCTTGGGCTACCACAAAACGCTCCCGCATGAACTCGGTATCGTCAAAACCGGTCAGCTGATTCATTCCCGCAAACAGCAAGGGGAGCAAGCAGATGGCAGCGACAAGGCTGCGAGAAAATGGGAAGTCACGCATGTTTCGAATGGCGAGCAATGAAAGGCCACAGAAAATCGGCACGGCAGGAAGCCGATAGCGAGCACTGTACTGAAAGACGACGCAGGCCAGGGCGACACTCCCTAGAATCGCGAGCTCGGGTGCAAAGCGGCGGGGATTTCGCAATGCCAGGACCAGGCCGGCGAGGACGCAACCCATGAGCCAAGGGGTTGCAATGGGAGTCCCGAGGGTTCGATCGAGCAAGCCAAATTCTCTTTCCAGGCTCAACCCAACGACACTGTCGTAGTTTTTCGATGTCAGGAAGTAATAAAACTTTCGCGCGAGGAGCGTTGCCCCACCCAAGGGGTCTTCTTTCCACCAATCTAAAACCTGGTGGACAAAAAATTGATCCACTTCCTTCCAGGTTCCCTCGCGGCCGTGGGCCGCTTCAAAGGCGCCGGCAGCATCTTGGTGTTGGTTCGCGATCCCGGAACTTACATTCGATAAATGAATATAGGTCCCGGTACCCTCGGGACCATTGCCTTGCCGCAATGCAGTTCCAACACTCGCGGTGACCGGAATGAATTCTCCCACTGCGAGTGCGTTATGGAGGGTGGCAGGACTAATGGTCACAAGAGCAGCCGCAACGCCTATGCCGGCGAGCACAAGGGAAGACCGCTGCACTCGGTAATTCCAAAGTAGCCAGCCCCCATACAAGGGCACGGTAAGCATGAAAACAGGCCAGGCGAGCGCGGTCAGTCCCGCAAGAAAACCGACGCCTGCGACACGCAACTTTGTTGGAGCGGCCTGTTCAGACAACGCCGCCCAATTCCACCACAACAGGGATACACAGGCCACTTGCATAGTGGTGGGAAGAAGCCGCGTCGCAAAGATTGCGGGGTCACACAAAAGGAGAAAGAGTCCTGCGGCCAGGAGACCCGAAACTTTGTCGAGGCGTGTACAGGTTGCGGCATAGACGATAACAGCGGTGACCACGTGAATCATGATCTGGATGAAATAGGTCGTCTCTAGCGTGCACCCCATCCAGCGCAGCAATCCCAAGAAATAGAGCTGAAGCGGCGCTTGGAATAAGGGTGTCTCAAGAAGGAGGTTCCCTTGGGCAATGGAACCGGCAAGAGTCCAATATTCCAAGCTGTCTGACCGAAGTGCATAGGCGAAGGGGTTCTCTGTCAGGAACTCGTCAAGAATGGCCATGCGCACCAGCAGGCTCGCAGTACACATGGCACCCAAGAGAATCAAGGCCCGGTGACCATGCTCGCTCGGTGTTTCTTCTGCCATGCTAGGCTGCTTTTTCTCCATCCTGGTAGCCTCTCAAAATCCTGTCCGTAGAACGATGGCAGGCGACACAGTGTTTCAGCCCTGTGCCTTTTGTTCATCGACATAGGGCCCGAGTCCATCGGCAATCTGGGTCATGTTTTTCTTCAGGAAACCACCAATGAGAGGGTGAATCAGTTTTAAAAAGCCACGCGGCGTGTAAGCAACGGTCCAATTCCAGCTGCAGCGACCACCACCCAAATCAGTCACTTGGTAGTCTTCGGCAAAGGAAGTCCACACAGGGCGGGACAGCTCTGTGAAATAGAAGGCCATGCGCTTACCGGACTCCCAAAGGAAGAACTTCTCCACCGCCGTCATATTTCCAGCCAGAGTGACGGTGCGAACAGTGTCGACACCAAAAGGACGCGGCGTATCCCAGACGACCTTCGTAATCCCATTGGCCCATTTGGGCCAGGAGTGTTCGTCCTCAAAAATGGCAAAAAGTTCCTCGGGAGTGCAATTGAGCTCTCGCTCGAAGGAAAAAATAACCGGAGCGTTATTAAAGTAGTCGGTACTGATCGCTTCACAGGTTGCCAAGGGGCTTCCTCCTTAATGCGTGAAGAGGGCGTTTTCTCTTCCAAGTCGGGGAATTGAGACAAAATCGCGAGGGGAGAACATGGCCGATTCTGTCGGGCATTGCCAATTCGTGTGAGCGCGATATAACCACCAAGCGCCGAAGCGGATCGGTTCTGGCTGGAAAAGGAGAAAACATGGCTTTTCACGGAAAAGTAGCGTTGGTCACCGGAGCGGGGAGCGGCATGGGTCGCCTCACTGCTCAGATGCTAGCCAAGGGCGGTGCCGATGTGGCAGCCTTGGACGTCAACGAAGAAGGTTTGAAAGAAACGGCCGAAGGGCTGAGCAATATCTATATCTACCCCTGCGATGTAACCGACCTGGCTCGGATTAAAGAGATCGTAGCCGATGTAGAAAACAAATTAGGCACCATCGATCGTCTGGTACACGCGGCCGCCATCATGCCCACCATGCCCGTGGCCACCGCCGATCCCGAGATGATCAAGAAACTCATGCACGTCAACTACGACGGTACCGTGAACATCATTGCAGCCCTGTTACCTGCCATGTTGGAACGCGATGCGGGCGACTTCATTATTTACGGTTCCATTGCGGGCAGCGTGCTGGCACCTCACTTCGGCCCCTATGGCGCCACCAAGGCAGCCACCAACGCATTGGTGGAAGTTTTGATTCACGAAAATTTGAAATCCAAGGTGCGCTTCTTGCTAGTGAAACCGCCCATGGTCAATACGCCTCTGATCAATCAAGCCACGGGATCCTCGAATCCCAAAACGATTCAAGAAGGATTGGCAGCGAAACGTTTTGCCGAGCCGGAAGACATTGTGGCAGCCATCGAAAAGGGTATCGAAAAGGGCGTGAAAATTTTGTACCCCGATGGCGAATCGAAGTTCCTCTCCATTTGGCGACGCTATGCGCCCGGCCTGTTGTGGAAAGTTATCCTGAAGTCTGAAGGTATCTAGACAGCGTTTCAGAAGCGAGTTCGCCGAGGGGAATGGGCACCTGCCTGTTCCCCTCGTTTTATTCCCGCGTCTTATTCTCTCGTCCACTCGCTCTTGGAAGCCACCAAGGTCACCAAGGCCGGCATAAGCACCACGTCGGCAGAGAATGCCACCAGCACGCCCAGTCCGTTGAGCCAACCAAAGGCAACGATGTTGGACAGGGTTGCACCCATGTACACAAAGAATCCCATGGACAAGACAATGGACGTGAAGAACATGGCCCGCCCCGTGCTCAGCAGCGTCAGTTCCACAGCGCGTTCACTGGAACCCGTCTGTCGATAGTAACGATTGTAATTGTGAACAAAGTGTATGGTGTCATCCACGGCAATTCCGATGAGGATACTTCCCAATAACATGGTGCTGATATCGAGCGGCACATCAAACCAACCCATGAGACCCAGGGCGAAGACAATGGGAGTAAGATTGGGGATGATACTCAGCAGGCCCAGTCGCAAATTGCCAATGAGCAAAATCATCAGGATGGCGATCAGGGTGAAAGCCAGGCTGTAGGAGCGCGCCATACTGACCAGCAATAAATCAAAGGTCTCGCCGGCCAGGGTAAGCATCCCGGTCACATCCACCGAAATGTCATTCAAGCCATGTTCCTTTAGAATGCTGCGAAATCCCTCAAGAACGGCCGCTGAAAAATCCGGGTAGTACAAGGCATCGACGAAGGGGACCGTCACCATCATACGCGCTGTGCGGTGTTCGGCGGTAGTCACGTCTTCTAAATCATCAGTACCCGAATTTTCGAAGAGCAGGATCTCCTGACTGATCAGATTTGCATCATCGGGGATTCGATAGAATTCCTTGTTGCCTTCGTGCAGCGCCTGGTTGGTCTCCTTGACGATGTCGAGAATCGAAATGCTCTGTCCCACGAAGATCGATTCCACTTTGACGCTCTCGGCGAAGCTCTGCATTTCTTCCAAGGCCGTTAGAAACGCGGGGTCGTGCAAACCATTTTCCCGCCCGCTGTCGATGAGAAATTCAAAGGGGTTCCCACCACCGAGGTCCTCGTTGATGGCTTCCATATCAACGCGCACCACGGCGTCCTCGGGAAACCAGGCCATCCCGCTGTGCGAGAAATGCAAATGCGATGCGCCGGCAATGGCCACCACCCACAGCAGTGCAGTCCCGCCGATCACCGGCCAGGGATGCCGCGAACCGAAATGCCCCAGGCCCAACAGGATTTTATCCATGCGCTCCAGACTTTGTGATTTTTGCCGTTCAGCCGACAAGCGTCGAATGGGCAACACCGCCAGCAAAGCGGGTAAGAGAATCACGCTGTAGAGCAAGGCCATCATGACACCAAAAGGTGCCGCGCGTCCTAAATCAATGGTGGGCTGCAAGGACGTCAGGTTAAAGGAAGCCATGCTGGCCGCCGTGGTGAGACTGGTCATTAACACGGCCAACCCCGAATGCCCCATGGCGTAGACGATGGCGTCTTCACGTGAATCGCCCTGATTATATCGCTGAAAGAAAACGGATAGCAGATGCACTGCATCGCCCACACCAATGGCCAATAGCAAGCTAGGAAGGATTTGGGTCACGGCAGTGAGCGGCATACCCACATGGGCCATGGCACCCAAGGTGCTGGACACCGCAAACAAGACCACAACCAAAGGAAGCAACACCCCTGCAACGCGGCGAAACAAGGCGATGAGCAGCACTGTAATGATGAGAAATGAGAGAATGACGAAGAGCGTGCTATCGATGGTGATCATCTCGCCCAGGGCGTCGGCAAACAAGGGCAAGCCCGCCATGTGCATCTCAACATCGGGGTCTTCATGATTCTTCAACACGGCGTTGGCGGCGTCGATCAATTCGGCCACCTGCTGGGAACTCATGGGCTGCCCGTACTCGATGGGTTCGCTCGCCTCATTCTCAGGAGTCAACTCACCAAACTCGTCTTCGAGAGAGATGCTCTCCCCACTCCCACCGGCGGCCACATCGGTATCGATGATAATGACGGCGGCGGCGCCATCTTCCGAAATCACAATATTGCGATAGAGCTTGGTCCCCTCGACGCGCTTGCGCAGCAGCGCCAGTTCTTCCTCGCTGTCGGGCCAGTCCTCCATGAGGTCTTCGGAGATGAGCGAGGTTTCCGTTCCATAGGTGCGTCGCGCATTAACGAGACTCGTCACCTCGTCGACGTAGGGAAGATTGTCCTCCAGGTCCTGGTGTAGCGAACGCAGCGCTTCTAAAAACTCCAGGTCATAGACTTCGGCCGGGCGTAGGGTGATCACCAAGCGCTCATTGGACCCGTACTGCTTGCGAAACTCGTTGAAAGCAGTTCTCTTGGGATTGCCTTCCGGCAAGTAGCGTTCAAAGGAGGTGTCGATGGTGAGGCGCGGCGCGGCCGACCCCAGGCCCAGTGCAATCAGCAGGTTCAAGGCGATTACAAGCCAGCGATAACGACAAATAAGTCGAGCGAGTTGCCTAAATCCGACTTCCCAACGATCGCGAAGGTTCAAGCTCGCTCTTCCTTTAACCTAACCATTGTGTGCCCCGAAGGACTGAGCTTAGTGAAGTCCTGTTAAACCTCGCCAGCTCGCTCCAAGTCCACAGCATACTTTCTCATCATTTTTTGCTAACTCTACGAACCACGCGCTCAGCGTCCCTCGACCCGCACTCTCTTGAGGTAGGCCACTCATGCAAGACGACGTGCCTGACAACCGCCCCCCGCCCCGCGACTACATCGAGCGGCTCAGCGAATATTTTGAAGATATCGGCGGCTGGTCTTACGATCATCGTTGGTGGGTCCTCCTCGGCAGCTTCCTACTCTTCGGGATTGCCGGGTTGTGCGCCTCGCGCGCCCACGTGGACATGACCTTCGCCTCCTTCTTCGAGGAGTCTGACCCCACCTACAGCGCCTATCAGCAGTTCCGCGACGAGTTTGGCTCCGACGAAACCGCTTACATCTTATATGAAGTCCCGGAAAGTGAATTCGGTCCCTTTGACATCGAAGTCATGCGCAAGATTGATCACTTGACCCAGGCCCTGGAAGAGGAAGTCCCCTTCCTCTCCGAAGTGACCAGTTTGACCAATGTCGAGTACATGGAGGGCTTGCCCGACGGCATCCGCGTTTATGGCCTGCTCGATGACTTTCCCGAAAGCCAAGAAGCCTTGTTGGAAATTCGCGAAGACGTGTTGAAGCGACCGCTGTACATCGGTGGACTCGTCAGCGAAGACGCAAAGTATGCCGCCGTGATTCTTGAGATGTCGGGCTCTGCCGTCGATCCCCCAGAAGACCTGAAGCTGGATCCCGAGGGCGGTGAATGGATCGAAAACTTCTATCCCCAAGTGAGTGAAACGGCCATTGCCGAAATCCTTGCTCGTCCCGAATACAAAGGCATCACGTTCTACCACTCCGGCGAGGTGCCTTGGAACTCAACCTATAACCGCATTATGATTCCGCAAACACTTCTACTGACAGTCATGACCTATATTGTCATTGGCGCTCTACTTTTCTTTTTCTTTCGGCGCTGGATGGGTGTATTCGGACCCTTCATCATTGTCACCATCTCCATCACCATTTCCGCAGCGCTCATTGGAATCATGGGCTGGAAACTCGATCTCACCTTCCCCTTTGTTCCCAACCTGCTCATCGCCATTGGCGTCGCCGACTCCGTCCACGTTATCTCTGAATTCAACAACTACTACCACAAGCTTGGCGATCGGCGCGAAGCCATCCGTCGCACCATGTACCTGGTGGGTACGCCCTGCCTGCTCACGAGCTTGACCACTGCGGGCGGCCTGCTGGCCATGTCCATTTCCAATATCAAATCCATGGCACATCTGGCGGTTTACAGCGCCATGGGCATCATGGCTGCTTTTTTCCTCACGGTTACCTTGCTCATGGCCTTGTTCGCTTTTGGACGACGCGGTTTTGTTCCGAAAGGGAAGAACGACGATGAATACCGCGCCCGGGAAGGGCGCATCTTCGACACCATCTTGGGCGCCATCGTGCGTTTTGATATTCGACATACCAAAGCCATCCTCCTCTGCTTCGCACTGATTTTCGCCGCCTCCTTCGCTGGCATGTACCGCCTGCACGTCGATACGAGTTTTATCGATCAGTGGCGTGAGGATGCGCTTGTACGGCAGACCGCCTTGAAAGTCGATTACATCATGGGTGGCATGAACTCCATGATTTATCTCTTCGACACTGGCGAGGCCGATGGCATCAAAGAGCCAGCGGTGCTGCGTGAAATTGAACGCGTGCAAAACAAAGCTGAGGAAGAGGGCGAGTTCGTGCGCAAGAGCTACTCCATTGTGGATGTGATCAAAGAACTCAATCGCGTCTTCCACGGTGATGACCCCGCCTACTACAAAATTCCTGAGACGCGAGAACTCGTCGCTCAACTCTTGCTCGTGTACGAAATATCGGGGGGTGAAGATCTAGAAAAATATGTCTCGGGGGATTTCTCACGCGCGACCTTGGAGATGCGCTGCCAGGTAGGCCCCATCAGCGTCATGCAAAAACTCGACGATAACATCTCTGCCTATCTCGACGAGCAGCCACTGCAAGCAACTCAGGTTCAGGCCACGGGTGTCGGCGCGCTATGGCTCAAGTTCGCCAGCTACATCACCACCAGTCAAATCCAAGGCATGCTACTGGCCTTTTGCATCATCGCGGCCATGCTCTGCTTTATCTTTCGCTCCGTCAAAATCGGTCTGCTTTCCATGATCCCCAATCTCTCGCCCGTCTTTTTCACCCTGGGCTATATGGGCTGGGCGGGAATCGATTTGGATTACACGCGCCTGCTCATCGCTCCCCTGGCCATTGGCATCGCCGTGGACGACACCATCCATTTAGTCACTCGCTATCACATGGAATTTCGGCGCTGCGGGGATTACGCCAAAGCCCTGGAAGGTTGTCTGCTCAATGTGGGACGTGCACTGATCGGAACCACCGTGATTCTTGTCATGGGCTTCATCATGAATGTGTTTCATGGCATGGAGACCCAGGTGATCTTTGGAAAACTCATCGCCTGGACCATTTTCTCGGCCCTCATCGCCGACTTTTTCCTGATGCCCGCTCTGATCCTGA
Source organism: Pseudomonadota bacterium (assembly GCA_003353845.1). Lineage (GTDB taxonomy): Bacteria > Myxococcota_A > UBA9160 > UBA9160 > JADFDR01 > GLO-12. The sequence goes on from PIVT01000016.1 coordinate 19,291, forward strand.
CCCTGAAGCCCTTCGGGCCCGAAAAAACAGACCCCTCCTAGAGATCTCGCCCGGCAAACGATTGCGTGCAGGAGGCAATAGCGGAACGAGACCCGACGGCGTACACTGCCTTCCAAGTACACCTCTGATTCAACCGGATGCCCTCAGCGCCCTCACCCTTCCAAACGACAAGCCCACCACAGAGAAGAGAACAAAGCATGGCCATTGTAAAAGAACTCGAAACGCCTGAAGGCGTGAGACGCAAACTTGAAATTTCGAGCACACAAACCCTGGAGCGCATCGCCGAGTTTGAGGTCGCCACGGCCGAGGATGTAAACCACGCAGTGGAAGTGGCACGCAAAGCACAAGAGAGTTGGGGCGCCCTCCCTATTGCGCAGCGAACGGCTGTATTGCAACGCGCGCTTGGAGCCTTGCTGGAGAAACAGGAAGAAGTCATGGACCTCGTGGTGGGTGAAACGGGGAAGGCTCGCCAGGAAGCCTTGATGATGGAGATCTGGGCCGCTGCCGACGTCATGCACTTTTACGCAAAGAACGCCGCCAGGTTTCTAAAGCCGGAAAGTCTCAAGCTTCACGGCATCATGCGCTTCCTCAAGAAAGCCCATGTGGAGTATCACCCCTTGGGCGTCGTCGGCGTGATCAGCCCTTGGAACGGGCCATTTATTCTTTCTGTGAATCCCACAGTCCAAGCGCTTATGGCGGGAAACACAGTCATCCTCAAGCCCTCTGAAGTCACCCCTTTTTCTGGAAGGTTTGTTCTCGATATTTTCCAAGCCGCAGGATTGCCCGAAGGCGTACTGCAAGTAGTGCTGGGCGATGGCGAAACCGGCGCGGCACTCACGGCCTCTAGCGTGGACAAGATTTCCTTCACCGGCTCCGTAGCCACTGGCCGACGTGTGGGTGTGGCCTGTGCAGAAAATCTCATCCCTTGCTCCTTGGAGTTGGGTGGCAAGGACGCCATGATCGTATGCGCCGATGCCGAGTTGGAATTCGCTGCCGCCGGGGCCGTAGGCGGATCCTGCCTCAATAGCGGACATTATTGCTGCGGCACTGAGCGCGTGTATGTGGTCGACAGCATTGCCGATGAATTCATCGAGCGGGTCGTGGAAAACACCAAGGCCCTGCGCCAGGGCAAAGAGGGCGAGTACGATGTGGGTTCGGTTTTTTGGGACAAGCAAATGTCCATTATCGAAAGCCACATGCAAGACGCCCTGGACAAGGGTGCCAAAGTGCTGGCGGGCGGGCGCCGCAATCCCAACCTGGAAGGCTTGTATTACGAACCCACGGTGATCGTAGACTGCACCCATGATATGGACATCATCGCCGAAGAAACCTTTGGCCCCATCGTCGCCATCATACGTGTGAAGGACGAACAAGAAGCCATTCGCATGGCCAACGACACGCGCTTTGGCTTGGGTGGCAATGTGTGGACCAAAGACAGTCGACGCGGCGCACGCCTGGCGGCACAGCTAAAAACGGGAAGTGGCTGTGTCAATGACATGACCATGACCTTCGGTGTACCCGAAGCGCCATTTGGAGGCCGCAAGGAAAGTGGTGTCTCCCAAGTCAACGGCAAGAAGGGTTTGCAGAACTACTGCCACGCCATGCCCATTATCGTCGATCGCCTGGGCGGCAGGCAGGCTCCCAAGATGTACCCCTACACCAAAGAAAGTTTCGAGGGCATGCAAAAGACCTTGAACTTCTTGTGGGGTACCCGCATCGGGCGTTGGCTGGCTTAAGTCGGCTTAGCGCGATTCATCAATGTCTTGCTTGATGTCGCGGCGCACGTCCACGCGCCACTGACGCAATCCCGCAGGCTGATACGCATTGATCACGGCACGGCGGTTGTCTTGGCTGCGATTGGTTTGAGACCCGTGAACAATATTGTAATGGAAGTACATCACCGACCCGGCCGGCGACTCGAAGGGGTAGCCCTCTCCACCTAACAGATCCACGTCGGTGTACAGCCCACCCAACACGCCGCGACCCTCCAGACATTTCAGGTTGCCCTTATTGTGGCTTTTGGGAATAACCCAAAAACAACCGTTTTCCTTATTGCCATCGTCCAGGTAGGTCAACGTGCTGACGACGTGTTCCAAGTCTTCGGCACCGTAGGCCCAGTAGGGGCCCTCTTGGTGGTAGGGAAAAGGTGCGCCACCCGGACGCTTCACGTTGAGCTTATCGCTGAACAAGGAAAGTTTTTCGTGCCCGATCAGGTCCCGACAAGGTCCCCAAATTCGAGGCTCATCGACAAAGGCATCAATTCGCGCATCGAGATGTGCCATGGGTTCCATGGAGCGGACGGCCTTGAGATGTTCATCCCACTCCCACTTAATGGTCGATCCCAAGAGTTCCTGAAAGCGCTGATTATCGATGAGTTCATCCGCCGGCGCGTCGGCTTCGTCCGCTGCCTCCAACACTTGCCGGTGAATATTCTCCACCCCCGCGCGCAAGGACTCAATCTCCTCGTGTGAAAAAACCGACTCGCGAAAAAAGAAACCTTGCTCTTCGAATTGCTTGCGTTCCTCTGGGGTTGCGCGCAATGGATATTCCATGAGTGTTTCCTTTGGTTCTTGTTTTTCAGACCTGAATCAGGGGACTAATGGTATGCCCTTCGGTCAAGAGATCAAGCGTTCAAGAAGGCTCGGCGGCTTTGGCCAACCCATCGGCCAGGGACTTGCTGGCTTGCCAGAATAAAATACTGGAGAAACCACCCAGGCTTCCCACGATCAGTAAGGAATAGCGAATGGCGGAGTCACCGAACTCAGCCGCCAGGTAATCATTCAATACACCCACGGCCAAGGGCCCCAAGCCCAGGCCGATGATGCTCACCATGAAAACCAATAGAGCCGAGGCCGTGGCTCGCATGCGCAGCTTGACCAACCCCTGCACCATGGCATGCATGGGCCCGACATACATATTGGTGAGAACATAAAAAGGGATGAAGCTAAGCAAGGCGAGGTTGGGATCGGGCAACAGCGCAAACCCCACGAGAAAGGGCAGCCCGAGGATTGCGAGGTAAGCCGGCAAGCGCATATTCCAACTCACATCCCTCGCGCCCAAGGCGTCCATGATTTTGCCGCCCAAGAAGGTGCCGCCACAACCGGCCAGCAAAATCAGCCAGCCCAATTTCCAACCCGTCTCGGCATAACTCAAATCATGTACACGTGTTAAGAATGTAATCCCCCACGTAATCACACCGTAGCCTGAGAGCGCCTGCACCGAGGTGGCCAATACGATGAACACAAAAGAGCGACAGTGCAGGACGTAACTCATCACCTCGCGAAAGGAGGCTTTGTCGACGTTGACGGACGCCCCTTCGGAAAAGCCCCGCGGCAGCTCCCGCACGACGAGGAATAACACCAGCGCCAAGGGAATCCCCGGCAAGCCCACGGCGTAGAAAACAATGCGCCAACCCGCGAGGTCTCTCAGGTAACCGTCGCAAACGGAAGTCACCACACCCACCTGGCTTCCCAAGCTGCCGTCACACAAAAAGGAAACGACAACCTCTGGATTCTGTACGATGTAGCCACCACCAATAAAGGCGATGGCCGTGCCGATGTAGACACCCCAGGCGTAGATGGAAAGCGCCGTGCCCCGGCGCTCGGGGCCAAAATAATCTGAGAGCAAGGAGTGGGACGGCGGCGTACCTCCCGCTTCGCCCACGCCCACCAAAATACGCACCAGGGCCAGTTGCCCGAAACTGCGCACCATGCCAGAGGCAGCGGTCATGGCACTCCAGATGATCAAAGAAAGGCCGACGATGTTGCGGCGGTTTCCAGAGTCGGCCCAGCGCGCGATGGGGATCCCTACACAGGTATAAAAAATCGCAAAGGCAGGCCCCGTCAAAAGGCCCATGAAGGTATCTGAGACTCCAAATTCGTTTTTGATGGGATCGATGAGCAAAGACAGCACCATGCGATCGACGAAGTTGAACACATAAACCAAGGAGAGCAGGCCCAGCACGACGTAGGAATAGCGATTGGAAACCGTGGGCCGTGTGGTTTCAGTGGGCTTTTCTGTGTCCGACAAGTTCTTCCCCCGTTTTGCCTTGCTTCACCTGCGCTCCCCGCGTTGAGCGCCTCTTCAGCCTCCGTTACCCGCTGCCAAGCGCTGGTGGAGGAAAACGAGGGTATCCGATGCAGGGACCGAGGGAACGCTCTTTTGGCCTGGCGGAGCTAAAAAGGAAGGGCTGGCGGCTCGAATCCCACCTCTTGTGCCCAACGAGTGCATTGCTCGCGGGTCGCTTCCAAGGCCGGCCGAACCCTAGCTCGCTGCTTTTGGCTCCATTGCGTCCAAAGTAAATTGGCCAAGATGATTTGGTTGGCGGGCGCAATTTCCTCCCAGCGGGCCACGGGGTCCAACCAGCCAAGGGCCTGAATACTGGAGCAATGAGGCGCCAACTCCATGGGGGCTGACGGAAGAGGGTCGTGGGAAAAGGGCAATACCAGGGTGTAGCGCGTTCTACCCTTGGCTTTGTAACGGGTGACCGGTGGCGGCCAAAAGCCTCGCAAGGCGCGCAGTGCCTGCCTCTCGAGTTTCAGGCCCGTCTCCAGGGCCAGCCTTATTTGAACAAATCGGCTACCGCTCTCTTCTAACGTCGCCCCCACCTCGTCTGGCGCTGGATTCCCGACTCGAATCATCCCACCCGGCAGGACCCACAAATCTGAAAATTCGTACCCGTCACGTAGGGCTTTTTGAACCATCAAGACCCGCCCGCCGGGCTCTTCCCGAAGAAACAGCACGACGCCACACTCCAAATCCGTGTTTTTGACGATCAGGCGCCCTTCGCTGCCCGGGATCAAGGGGCTTGCCCACAAGCTCTGCTCTTCCATGCCGATGAATTTACCGAACTCTTTCCAAACCCCTTTCTAAATTAAAGCCTGTATGAAAACTGCCCCTTGGAGAGCTGCCCCAACTTCCTCTTGGCAGACCCTCAAAGATCCGTACATTAACCCTAAGCCCATGGATTCCGGTTGGGACACGGCTCAGCAATGCCGATATTGATTAAGGAGGCTGGTGCTGCCGCTTTCTATTGTTGAGTTCCTACTGGCAGCCGTATGTTGAATTTGATTGGCAGGATGACACCGGGTAGGATAAGTAGCGTTCTTGCAACAGGGTGTTCGCGGGGTTCTGGACAGGTCTTCGCAGATTGTATTAAGAGGTTGTGCTATGTCGATATCGCTTGAGATTCTAAGTAGCAGCGCCAGTCTCGCTCAACACCAAAGCTGGATTCGGAAGAAGGAAGAATCCGGTTTCAAGCTCATCTCCTTGAGTACCGGGCAAGCCAACGGGAAGCCTTCCAACTTGTTAACCCTTTGGCAGCAACACGACATCGAGCCTCCCGTTCCCATCCGGCTGGAAATCATCGATAGTGCCCTCTCACCGATTCAACAGGAAGAACGTCTCAACAGCGCCGTCCGCCGTACAGTTTGCTACGGCACTCTCTACGTAGATGATAAATTGGAAAACGTCGTCGGCTATCGCTCTTAGCCCGCGCTCTTAGCCCGCGCTCTTAGCGATCTGACTGAGCGAGCCGACTCAGCTCACTCAAGAGGCCTTCGTGTCGAGTACAGGGAGTGAGGGACCCCGCTGCGATCCGCTTCATCCAGCCCCGCAACACCTCTGAAGCCTCTCGCAAGCAACACAGTTTTTCTCGGGAGAGACTGGCTGTGCCTTCGACCAACCCGGACAATAAATGTTCGCCAGCCCTGGCCAGCTCACACACACCTGAAAATCCTAAAAACCCTGCCGTGCCATTGAGGGTATGCACAATCCGCTGCGTCCCTGTTAGTAGTTCGGCGTCCTGTGGCGCTGTCTCCAAGGCCACCAGGTTCTCATCGAACTCATTTAGCATCACCTCGGCCTCAGCGAGAAATTCCGGCGTTAGTGTCTGGGTATCCAGTGTCATGTCTCTTCTCTTCGCGCTGCAAAACTAAAAAAATCTAAATGCAGCAATGCTATGGGGGGTCTACTTGCACAAAATCGCCCGGCCCCCTGAACCCGACCCCTAACCTGATTTTCGGCAATTGGAACTGAAACTTGATCCACTTGGACCCCAATTTCGGACTCTCAGACCAGATATAGAGCCATCTTTCCAGATGCCTCACAGATCAGTTGCAGCTAGAATAGGCCGGTGATCCGGAAAGACTTCTGGACGCACGAGGAGGGTCGATCTTGCATATCATTCTATTTGTCGTCGGCGGCGTAGCACTGGGTGTCGCCCTGGGCTTTCTCTTGGCCCATGCCCGGGAGACCACCTTGCTACAGCGAAATCAAAAACTCGAAGAAGAACTCTCCCGCGCCGAGATGGAGCTCATCGCCTACCGCAGCCAGGTGGGGCAGCACATGTCGGACACCGGTGATCTACTGAAGAATTTGGCCCTGAATCTATGTGACACCTATGAGCACCTGGCCGAAGGAGCTCAGGTCTTGTGTCCGGACGAAATCAAGAACTTGCGCCGTGGCCACGCTGCGGCCGAGCTGCTGCTTTCCGGCTCACCCATTCAATCCAACGAACCCCTTGCCGACCCCTTGGAGGTCGACGAAGAAATTGAGACGTCGGAGGCCGGGCCCGATGATGCCAAGCCAGAACTCGACACCACCTCGTAAACGAGAACGCTGAGTAGGAAGTAAAAACTAGGAAGGGAGTAAGGGCTCGAAGCGAGCCTTGTCCCCGGCCTTGCGGAAGGCCTCGTCAGCAGTGATACGCCCCTCTTTAACCAAGCCAAACAAAGCATCGTCCATGGCCTGCATGCCCTCGCCTTTTCCACTCTGAATAAGCGAGGGGATCATGGGGATATTCCCTTCGCGAATCAGGTTGGGCAACGCACTGGTCGACAGCAAGATCTCATTGACGGCGCAGCGACCCTTGCCGTCCGCTGTAGGTAACAGCAGCTGGGACACCACTGCATAGAGCGATTCGGAAAGACTGATCCGCGCCTGGCTCTGCTCATCTGCAGGAAAGGCATCAATCACGCGGTCAATGGTTTTGGGGGCGTTGTTGGTATGCAAGGTTCCAAATACCAAGACTCCCATTTCCGCAGCCGCCAAGGCCAGTGAGATGGTCTCGTAATCGCGCATTTCACCTACGAGCACCACATCGGCATCCTCTCGAATGGCAGCCCGCAACGCAGGTGCAAACCCATTGGTGTGATGCCCCACTTCGCGATGCGAAAACACGGACTTCTTGTTCTGGTGTACAAACTCCACCGGGTCTTCAATGGTGACAATATGGAGTGAGCGTTCCCGATTGATCTTGTCGACGATGGCAGCCAAGGTGGTGGACTTACCCGAACCCGTCGGTCCCGTCACCAGCACGAGTCCGTGCTTGAGGTTTGCCAGATTGGCGATGGCCTCAGGCACATTGAGTTTTTCCAAGGAGATAATTTCTTCCGGAATGATACGGAAGACCGCGCCTGCCCCATTTTCTTGTACAAAATAATTGGCGCGGAAACGCGCGACGCCTTCCAATCCGTAGGCGAAGTCCGCATCGTTGGTTGTTTGATATTGATTCCAGATGCGTTCGCTTGGCAACTCGCTCATCAGCTCACGCAATAAGGTATCTGTGAGTACGGGTTGACCTTCCAGGGCAACGAGTTCTCCGTGAGTACGCATACGCGGCTCCAAGCCTGCGGCGAGATGCAGATCGGAACCACCCTTCGTTTTCAGCAAGCTCAACAGCTCATCAAGTTTTGGCATATCAACACCTATTTTCCAAATGCTTTGGGGTTCTCGCAGGCCTTCAGGGCTTCCGCTTTAGAAATGGTGCCCGCCTTGACCAGTTTCTCCAGGTATTGGTCCATCAACCACATGCCCTGGGACTTACCAGTCTGTAATATCGACCCCAACTGGAAGGTCTTGTTTTCACGCATCAGGTTTCCAACGGGCTTGGTGATCATCAACTTCTCAAGGGCCGGCACACGTCCCGTGCCATCCGCCTTGTTCACCATGCGTTGCGAAATCACGGCCTTGAGCGCCTCCGACAACATGGTTCTCACTTGCCCTTGCTGATCGGGAGGAAAGACACCGATCAAGCGGTTCACGGTTCGAATCGTGCTGTTGGTGTGCAGCGTGCCCAACACAAAGTGGCCCGTCTCGGCCGCCGTCAAGGCCAGGGAAATCGTCTCGTAGTCGCGCAACTCTCCAATGACGATGACATCCGGGTCCTCGCGCAATGCGGCGCGCAAGGAAGCACCGAAAGTATCGGTGTGTGAATGGATCTGCCGTTGATTCACCAGGCAGCGCTTGGAGGGGTGTAGATACTCGATGGGATCTTCCACGGTGAGAATATGCTCACTGCGCTCCTCGTTGATCAAGTTCACCAGTGCCGCCAGGGTCGAGGATTTTCCACACCCTACAGGCCCGGTAATCAACACCATGCCCTGATGAAAATTCGTGAGAGCCGCCAACTCGTTTGGCAAGGAGAGTTCTTCGAGGCTTGGCGGGCTCGAGGGAACGACCCTCAATACGACATCGGTACCACGCTGCTGACGATACATATTCACACGGAAGCGGCTAACGCCCTCCAGCGAATAGGCCAGGTCCAGTTCACCCGCCTCATCAAATATTTGTCGCTGGCGCTCGGACAAAAGCGACATCGCCATTTCGTCGGCGCGTTGCTTATCCATGGGGCTGTCCCCCACTTCGAGGTACTCAGCATTAATGCGCATACGCAAGACAGCACCGGAGTGGACATGAATATCGGAGGCTTTCTTCTCTACACCTTGTTTCAAGATTGCCGCGAACTCGGGATCAATGATCCCCGGCACGGTGGAGGCGGTGTTCACTAAAGGTGTGGCTTGATTTGTAGAACTCTCTGTCGCAACACTGGCAGCAGGCGTCTGTGTCGGTGCCTGCTGTGGGACCACGGGCGCAGGTTTGGGAGCAGGCTTGGGTTCAACTGACGGAGGAGGCGTGGGAGCTGCCGATACGGGCGGTGGAGGAGCCGGAGTTTTTTCCGCACGGGTTAATTTCTTTTTTGTCGCGGGGACGGGCTGCTCCACAGTGGGGACATCAAGCTTGCCGATCACGACACTCTCTTGTGCGGCTTGGGCTTCCTCAGCTTGTTTTTTTCTGTGACTCTCGAGAACCTGCTTTTGGATATCGACTAACTTGGTCACGTCCTTCTCGGTCATCCAACCGTTGGCAACGAAGATCTGGCCCAGCTGAACCTTTGGATTGGCTTTGGCCTGCTCAGCCGTGGCAGCATTGAGCTGCTCCATGGTGATCAGTTTGTATTTCACCGCCAGGCGGCCAAATAATAAAGCGTTGCTAGAGGTAGTCATCGATTCTGTATCGGTGATTTTCAGCGCTTATTTAGCCTTTCTAGATTCCAACAAAACTGGAATTTCAATGGCATTCCCCCTCTCACCGGATTAGTTTTTATCAGCAATCCCGAATTGTTATCGAACTACTTGAATTCACGAGGTTCTTGATGCCCCAGGAAAACAACCCGGTAGAAATTCTGGGGGAAGGTCGATTTCTCCGCCTTTTGTCCCGCAACGGTTGGGAGTGGGTCGAACGCACCCAGTGCTCTGGTGTCGTCGTCATTTTGGCACTTACGCCAGAAAAGAAAGTGCTCCTGGTGGAGCAGTACCGCGCGCCCATGAACTCCAATGTCATCGAGTTTCCGGCGGGGCTGGCAGGGGATCTGCCTGCTTATGAGAACGAAGCCATGCGAGATGCGGCCACACGAGAACTACTGGAAGAGACGGGGTATCGAGCGGACGAGATGCACTACCACCTGGCAGGCCCGATCTCGGCAGGCATGTCCTCCGAACAAATCCACTTCCTCGAAGCCCGTGGGCTGGAGAAGGTTGCGGCCGGGGGAGGTGACGAGACCGAGACCATCACGGTGCACGAGATCCCATTGAAAGAAGCCGATGCCTGGCTGAGAACGCGCATGCACGAGGGGACCCCGGTAGATCCCAAAGTCTTCGCGGGTCTTTATTTCTTGCAACGCTCCCCCGAAAATCGCGAGGGGTAGTCCTTCTCGACCTGACACTTCTCCGCGTCCAAAGCGGCGTGCTAGTCTTACACCAGGTCGAACGAGACAATCATCCTTCACTCATGAGGTACGAAATGGCAGGCATTTCCTTTTTTCTCATCTGTGCAGCGATTGGTCTTTTTGCCGGTGTCGTCGCCGGGCTCCTGGGTGTCGGAGGTGGCGTCATCATGGTACCGGCCTTTACTCGCTTCCTAGGCATGGACATACGCATGGCCATTGGCACATCCATGGTCATTATTGTGCTCACGGCCTTGGTGGCCGGTGCCAAGCACTATCATTTGGGTCACGTGGATTTCCGTATTGTCTTTATCGTTGCCGGGCTTTCCATGCTTGGTGGATACGTGGGCGCGTCACTTACCCAGCAGTTTTCGGTTCGCTCGCTGCAGATGATTTTTGCCGTATTCATCTTGATCGTGGGCAGTGATATGTTCGTCAAAGCCTGGAATTCCAAGCCTGAACCTCCCCCGCCCTCACTCAACGAAACATCCCCTTAACCCTCTGGAGGGAAGGGCACCCCGAGTACTTCAAACCAGGCTTTGGCCTTGTGCAAACTTTCTTGATATTCGTCGGCAGGTACAGAATCAGCCACAATACCCCCACCGACGCGAAGGTCGGCGACCCCTTCCTGGAGCAATAAGGTTCGGATCACAACAGCCAGATCCATCCCGCCGCGACAATCCAGGTAACCCAAGCCACCCGAATAAATTCCGCGTTCCACAGGTTCTAACGTTTCAAGGGTTCGCATCGCCGCAATCTTGGGTGCGCCCGTCATGGAGCCCGGAGGGAAGCAGGCACGCAGCGCATCCAAGGCATCGCACTCCTCGCGCAGCTTACCTCCCACGGTTGTGACCATTTGAAAAACAGTGGCATGCTCTTCCACAGCTTGCAGATTGCTGACATGAACGGACCCGATCTCACACACTCGACCCAGGTCATTCCTCACCAGGTCCGCAATCATCAAGTTCTCGGCACGATCTTTGTCCGAGGTCTTCAACGCTTCGCACAAGACTCGATCTTCCTGCGCGGTCTTTCCGCGTGGACGTGTCCCCTTAATGGGTCGGCTCTCTATTTCCCCCTGCGCTTGCACAGACAAAAATCGCTCGGGGGAACTCGACAACACGGTGCCCTCGGGCAAGGACAAGTAACTGGCGAAGGGCGCTGGATTTCGCTCTCGCAACTGTAGGTACAGGGACCAGGGATCTTGCTCGGTTTCAAACTCAATGCGGTGGGTGAGGCAAGCCTGATACACCTCTCCTTCAGCAATGTCCTGCAAGATCTGCTGCACCTGCTCCGCATACGATTCTGCACCGACCAGGTGTGTCAGCTGTGCAGGCGCTCGCTCCTCAGCACAGGAAGGGACCCGCGCTTCCAACAGCGGTTTGAAGCGGGCCGCCGTTTCCCGGGCAAGACTGCGCGCCTTGTTCAGCGCAGCGTCCATGGTCTCTGCAAAACCCAAGGCAGCAATAAAACAACGCTCCTCGTGGTGATCGTAAATAAACTCTAGATCGACGAAGAGCAGCGTCAGATCCGCCGTCTTGCCCGCCCCCGCTGGCGGCTGACCGTCTTTGCGCCCTGGACTTTCCTCCCACTCACGTCCCAGTTCGTACCCGAAGCTACCCACGGCACCGCCCAAAAAGGGGATGGCGGACTCCGTCTCGGCGGGCCGTTCATCGGGGAGATAGGAAAGCCGTGGAAGCAAGCAGCGCACGGCGGCCAGCGCGTCCATTTCAAAGGAGGAGTCGAAAACGGCTGCCGTCGAGATCTCGTCGCGATCTAACAGGGCGGAAGGGTTTCTCCCCACGTCGCGGCGGCCTTGGAGATGCAACTGGCCGCCCCGAGCCCGCAGCACCCAATAAGGATCGCAACCGGCAAAGGAATAGCGGCTCAAGGGATGAGCGGGTGCCGCGCTGTCCAGCCACCAAAAATACTCCTCGCGCTGCAGCGCGCTGGTCAAGCGCAGCAAACTTCCGGGCGATTCGATTTCCAGTAGATAGTGGGCCGTGCATGGGGATGCCGGCATGGCTAGACCTCACACCTGATTCATGAGTTTATGACTTGCGCCAGCTTCCCGGCCTCAGGAATTCGGCTAGTTTACCCTGCGTGAAAAGATTGTGCTTCTATCATGCAGGGTGCCCCGACGGGCTCGGTGCTGCCTTGGCTGTCAAGCTGGCCTGGGGCGATCAGGTTCGCCTTACAGCCCATGGCCACGACGATACCGTCAGCCCCGAAGACGCCGAAGACGCTTTGGTGATCTACGTCGATATTGCGCCCACCAACGAAGTGTTGCGCACCATTGCTCCCGTGGCGGAGCAAATTATTGTGCTCGATCACCACGCCTCTTCTCAACGTCGCTTCGAGTCAGATCCCGAACTCGCAGCCTACATGGAAGAATTGGGCCACGTGATTCACTTCGATTTGACGCGTTCCGGTGCAGTGCTGGCCTGGGAATATTTTCACCCCGACGAACCCGTCCCCGAGCTCTACCGCTACGTCCAAGACCAGGATCTCTGGAATTGGGAGCTCCCACAATCGCGTGAGGTCAACGCGGCCATCGGTTCCTACCCTCAACAATTAGAGGTCTGGGAAAATTTCCTGGCAAACGGCATCTCCCACCTGGCCGAAGAAGGCAGCGCCCTGGTGCGTGCCAACCGTGCTGAAGTGGCCCGTGCCCTCAAGTCGGCCCACGTCGCATTTATTGACGGGGAGCGCATCGAAGCCGTGAACTGCACCACCCACTCACGCAGTGCCATCGGCCACGAGTTGGCCGCACGGGCCCGTTTCGACAAGCCTTGGGGACTGATCTACCGCGTCACCTCCCAGCGGGTTCACTTGTCCATTTACTCCATTGGAGATCTCGACGTCTCGAAGGTGGCTGTGCGCTTCGGTGGAGGCGGGCACCCCAACGCCTCGGGCTTCAATGTGAACCTGGAACAATGGCTCAAAGATTTTCTCTAAAATGAGGAAGCGTTAACCCGGACTATTCATGAAGCCCGTAGCGAGAGCGTCGAAGGTGCTGGAGATTCGCGGACCTCGGACCGTAGGCCCCCGGAGACGTACTTGCAGTACGTCGAGGAGACCGAAGGGAGAAGGCCGTGAAGATTCGGGACTTTCGGCGATCGCAGTAGGGCGCTCGTGAATAGTCCGGGTTAAGAGCGAGCTTCCCAATCTGCGGGTGTCAACAATTCCAATGACAGGGCGTGGATCATCCCTGTCATTTCTTCGCGCAAAATTTTAAAAACCAATCGCTGGGCTGCCACGGAACGCAAGCCTTCAAACTCGGGCGATACAATGGTGGCGCGAAAATGCCCGCCGCCCGACTTGGCTCCCTCGTGTCCGGCGTGCAGGTGACTCTCGTCGACGACCTCAATAAACACGGGCTTCAACTCACTGCTCAATTTGTTTTCGATGTGCTGACGACGATCCACGGGCATTGACTCCTTCAAGTTTAAAAATTCGCTTGGGGCAATTGCTGTGTCAAGCAATGGACGGCCCCCAAGCCAGCGACCAAGGCGCGACTGGGAATCCCCACCACGTCTCGCCCTGGAAAACATTCCGTCAGAATGCCCAAGGCGCGTTCGTCGCTGGGAACACCGAACACAGGCACCAAGACCACGCCATTGGCGATGTAGAAATTGGCGTAACTGGCGGGGGCTCGAAACCCACGATGCTCCACAGGAGGCGGCATGGGCAAGGCCACCAGCTCAAAGGATGCACCCGCGAGGCTGCGGGCCTCTTGCAGTCGCTCCCAATTGGCTCGCAACACGGCAGCGTTGGGGTCCGTTTCCTGATCTTCCAACACCGCCACGATGGTTGTCGGGTTCACAAAGCGAGCGATGTCATCGATGTGCCCATCGGTATCATCACCCTCAATGCCATGGGCCAGCCAGATCACCTGCTCCGCACCCAGTTCTTCTCGCAACAGCCGCTCCATGCTTTGGCGCGTCCGTCCCTGACCTCGATTGGAATTCAGCAGACAGGACTCTGTGGTCAAGATGCACCCGGCCCCATTTCCATCAATGGACCCGGCTTCGAGCACCCAGGGCAAGGAGCGGCTCGGCAAGCCCAAGGCGGCGGCCAGTTGAGCGGGCACGGCGTTGTCCCGCTCCCAAGGCGGATACTTGCCGCCCCAGGCATTGAACTCGAAATCCAGGAGTTCGAGTTGCTGCCCGCGCGCGACGCCAATGGGTCCGTGGTCGCGCACCCAGGCATCATCCGTGGGAATCTCGTGAAATTGAAGCTTGGAACCATCGACCCCGTGCCCCGCCAGACTTTCCTTCACGCGCTTGGCCATGGCGGCGTCCAGCACGTTGATCTGTACCGGCTCGTGCGCTGCAAGTTGCCGTACTATCTCACTATATTCAGATTCTGCCCGAGGCAGACACCCCGGCCAGGTGTCGGGATTGTGAGGCCAGGAAAGCAGGGTGCCCGCATGAGGCTCCCATTCGGCCGGCCAACGGGCACTCGTCGCTGGCTTACTCAGCATGGCGTCAGTCGCCTCAAGCCGGCTGCGCTAGTCACGAAAGCGTCGACTGAGATCGCCGAAGCTATCGACTCGGCGATCACGCATGAAGGGCCAATCTCGGCGTGTTTTCTCCACCTGGCCCAGATCACATTCCACCAAGAGAATTTCCTCCTGACTGGACGAGGCCCGAGCCAGCACCGCTCCAAAGGGATCCGCCACAAAACTCTGGCCGTAAAACTCGATACCCCCTTCGCTTCCCACCCGATTGGCCGCCGCCACGAAGACCCCATTGGCGATGGCGTGGCCGCGTTGCACCGTCTCCCAGGCATCGTGCTGAGCCGCGTCCACCTGCGGCCCCTCATCGAATTGCCAGCCAATGGCCGTGGGATAAAAGAGGATTCGGGCCCCCGAGAGTGCGGTGAGTCGCGCCGCTTCTGGAAACCACTGGTCCCAGCAGATCAGAACACCGATGGGACCGAAGCGGGTATTGAAGCTCTTAAAGCCTAAGTCACCGGGAGTAAAATAGAATTTCTCGTGGTACAGGGGATCGTCCGGGATGTGCATCTTGCGATAACTCCCCAGCAGTTCCCCCTGGTCGTCAATGACAACGGCGCTGTTGTGATAGATGCCCTCGGTGCGCCGTTCGAACAAGGAACCCACCAAGACGACACCCAAACTGCCAGCCAGGCGGCATAAGGCATCGGTACTGGGGCCCGGAATGGGTTCGGCCAGGTCAAACCGGGCGGGATCTTCGCTTTGGCAGAAGTAGCGCGAGCGAAACAACTCTTGGGTGCAAATGACTTTCGCGCCCTGAGCCGCCGCCTCCTCAATGCGCGCCAGGGCTTTCTCCAGATTTTCAGCCGGCTGGTCGGAGCAGGTCATCTGGATTAATGCGATGGGCAGCTTGTCCGCGGGTTCTGACATGTTGGGTGAGTACGCTAGGGCTGAGCGGATCGCAAGCCACACCAAAGCCTGGTTTTCAGATTCAGCCTCCCTTAACTGCCGCATAATTGCAGTCCTACTTTAAAGCAAACCCGTCCAGATCCTTTGCAGAACCTGGGATAACCTCCATTCCTTAAAGTTTTCAGCCACTTTACACCGTCTTACACCTTGAGCATGAACTGGCGTTTAGCCATACTCCTCGCGCTGGGGCAATTACCCCGAGAGTTGGACCTAAACCAACCCAAGCTCATCACAACTCCTCGCTAGCAAATTTTGATCCGTGCAGAATCTGAGACGCACTGAAGGAAAGAGCACCCATGGCTGACGCACCTCACAAACACGCCGATACCAAAAATCCCGGCTTCAGTATGCGCTTGGCGCGCTTCCTGGTTCACCACCGATTCTGGTGTGCGCTCTTCCTGATTTTCTCCACCTTATTTTTCTTGTATCCCACCGTCAATCTCATCACGACCGCCACCGGGTATCCCCTTCCGGGTCCCATCGTTCGCGTCGATGCCACGGCCCGCGCGCAGTGGCCTTCGGATCACAAATTCGTGCACGCCATGGATCAGTTCCGCGGCAAGTTCGGCACGGGCTCCACGGTGGTGGCCGGCGTCACGTTTAAAGATGGCACCATCTTCACCCCTGAAAACCTGGCCGCTATCGATCGCATTACCAATGTCATGGACGGTGTCGGCTATGACAGCCAGGTCGAAGCGCGCAAAGTCATGCGCGAGGAAGTCGAGAAAGAAAAACCGGGTATCAAACGCGAGAAGATGTTGAGCATCCTCGATCGAGCGTATCCACCCTACCCGGTCAATCACTACCAAGTGCAGTCCCTCGCCCACCGCAGCACTCAAATCGTACGCATCCTTCCCGACGGTTCCATCTCCGCCGAAAAGATCATGATTGTAGTGCCTGAGACGGACGAAGAAGTCCGCCAACTGCGCTCGTCGGTGCTGGAGAACCCGCCCTTCATCTACGGCCGCTTGGTCTCGCTGGACGAAAAGGGTGCCTTGGTCACAGCTGGCTTCATCACCGACCGCCTGAACAATCGCGAAACCTACACGGCCATCTTCGATCACCTCCAAGAGATGAAGGAAAGAGAAGAAACTGCCAACCCCAATATTGAAGTCTTCCTCTCGGGCGAACCCATGGCCCGCGGCTGGATTCTCAAGCACGCCAGCGAAATTGCCCTGTACGTCGGCTCCACCGTGTTGGTGACCTTTCTCTTATTGCTGGTCTACTTCCGCCGACTTCACGGCGTACTCATCCCCTTCATCGCGGCCATGTGTACCGCCATTTGGGGACTGGGCTTCACCGGTTGGGTCCAGATCACCTTCGACCCATTGATCCTGGTGATTCCCATGATCATTACGGCGCGCGCCGTCTCGCATACGGTGCAGATGGCTGAGCGCTTCTTCGAAGACTACGAGTCCATTCTGCCTCAGTACACCGACGGCACCCCGGAAGAAAATCAAAACAACGCCAAGGTCGAAGCTGCCACCGTGGCCATGGCCGTGCTCATCATCCCCGGCACCTTGGGCATCGTCACGGACTTCATCGGACTGCTCGTCATCCTCATGACCTCTATTCAGCAAATGCGCGACCTGGCCATCTTTGGTTCGTTCTGGGTGTTCTGCATTTTGTTCACGGTGGAGCTGCTCCACCCCATCATGATTTGCTACTTGCCCGCACCCCATGACTCGGAGCATTACCTGCCCAAGTTCATGGTGCGCTTCATGGGCAGCTTGGGAAACGTAGTCACCGGGCCGGTCTCGCGCTGGGTCATCGTTGGCGTCACAGTGGTCTTGCTCACCGGTGCCACTGTCATCACCCTGACGAAATCCACCATCGGTGAATCGCGACCCGGTACGGCATTGCTCTGGCCCGATCATGATTTCAACATTGCTACCAAGGAAATCGGCGAACGCTTTGGCGGTGCGGATCAGTTGGTGGTGTACGTCAACGGTGACCGCACCGACGCCAGTTCCGACGCTGAGCCCATCCATCGCATGGAAGAGATGGAGCGCTGGATGGACCAGTATACCGACCTGGGCGGATCCGTTTCACTGGCACCCCTCTTGCGGGGGATCTGGCAGATGAATCATTACGGTGACCCCAAGTGGAACCTCGTACCGCAAGACACGGGAACCGTGCGGACCATGGTCTTTCAGTTGCGCCAGAGCGGCCCTCCGGGCTTTTTGCGCCCCTTCATCACCGACGATGGCCGCGATGCCAACGTGATGCTCTTCTATCGCGACCACAAGGGCGGCACCATCGCTGAAGCTGTGGCCACTGCCGATGCCTACATCAAGCGACACCCCATTGGTGAGGTGAGCATCCGCTTGGACAAGAACAAAGCCCCCCATGGCGCTCAGCTGTGGGAATACGAAAAAATGGCAGACAATAGCTACTACATGCTGGGGCCATTGATCGAAGCCACATGGATCGGGCCACGCGCACACACCTTGACGGTCAGAGTCCGGCAAGACGACGGTAGCTATATCGACCACCCTGTAACGCAAGCGGGCAGCGAAGAGTTACCCGAATGGCTGGAGTCCTTCCGCGAGCAGTCCTTCGTCGAGTATGAGACTAAGCGCGATCGCTACGCCGAGCAGGGAGAATTCTTCCATTGGCCCGAAGAGCTGTCTGATTGGGACCGCGGCGATGTGAACGCTTGGTATGAGAGCGAAGAGTTTGGTATTCGCGTCGTTCAACTCAACACCAAGGATCTCCTGGTACACGACTTGAAGTCAGTGAATTCCACCCCCACCTTCCAGGCCACCGCTTCCTGGACGCGCGGTGTTCAATTCGTCATGGCTGGCGGCATTATGGGAATTCTGGGTGCCATCAACGATGAGGTCGAACGTGGTCATGTCGCCAACATCGTCCTGATCCTCTTCGTGATTTACGTATTGCAGACCTTCACCTATGGCTCACTGTGGAGCGGTACCATCATCGTGATTCAGTTGTCCACGGCCACCATGCTCTCCCTGGCTTACATGGCACTGAAGGGTGTCGGGCTGAATATCAACACCTTGCCCGTGCAATCTGTGGGTGTGGGAATCGGCGTGGACTACGCCATTTACATCGTGGACCGCATCATCGAAGAAGCCAAAGACACCGGCGACATCGACCAAGCCATCCGCCGCGCCATCAGCACCACGGGCATGGCAGTGGTGTTTACCGCGTCGACCATCGTGGGCGGCATCGCAACCTGGGGCTTCTCCAGCTTGCGTTTCCAAGCCGAGATGGCGCAGTTGCTAGTGATCCTCATGGTGATCAACATGATCGGTGCCGTCACCGTGATTCCAGCCCTCTTCTCCATCATCCGACCGAAGTTCGCTACTGGCGACGATTGAAGAACGACGGGGCAAGGCTGAACGACAAAAAGCGGGGGCTGCATTTTAAGCAGCCCCCGCTTTTTATTGTCTCACTCCAGTTCCGCCCTATCCCTCTGGATGAGCCTCTCGACTCTCCAGGAGCTCAATAATGCGAGCGGCATTCTCTTCGACGGCTTTTCCAGAAATCTCAATCACCGGCCAATGCTGCTGTCGATAAAGCCGCTTGGCCTGATCCAACTCTTCTTTGATCAATCCCGGATCCGCATAAGACGCCCGTGTCGATGAGCCCATATTGCGCAGGCGCGCCTCGCGAATCTTGAGCAAGAGGGTGGCCGAGATATTCAAGCCAAACACTTTCTCGCGTGGCAACTCCAACACCTCCTTGGGAACGCTGATGTTGGGCACGAGGGGAACATTGCCCGCCTTGTAACCACGCTGCGCGAGATACATCGAAAGGGGCGTCTTAGAGGTGCGTGAGACCCCTATCAGCACGATGTCGGCGTGGTGCAAGGTATGCAGACTCGCGCCGTCATCGTGCCGCACGGTAAATTCGACCGCCTCAATCCGCCTGAAATAGTCATCGGTGATGGTGTGCAACACGCCCGGCACCATGCGCGGAGATGCGTCAAGTCGGTCAGCGAATTCCTCGAGCAGGCGCCCGAGCAAGTCGATGGCGCGAATGGATCGTTCGTCGCAGTAGCGCTTCAATTCGTCCTTGGCATCTCCGTCCACCAGGGTAAAGGCGACAAAGGCCCCTGCGGCTTCGGCTTCATCCACCACGCGGCGAATTTCCGAAGGGAAGCGAATTCCGCTAAATGTGCGCAAATGCCAGGGCAGTGCGAATTGAAACATGATGGCACGCGTGACGGCCAGAGCGGTTTCCGCCGTACCGTCCGATACCACAAAGATCTCCTGCACTTTTCCCTCGGGCTCCGACATGTGCAGAGATTAGCCCCGGAACACGAAAACCCCAGCCTTCTCCTCAGTCACGGGCTGGGAAGCCAACGGCTGCTCACGAAATACCTGGACATTGACGCCTTCGCTCAAGGCGGGCACTCTCGGTGCCACGATGACCTATGAACCGAAAAAAATTGAGCCGAAGTGGCAGCAGTTCTGGCTGAAAAATCAAACTTTCCGCGCCGAAATCGACCCGAGCAAACCCAAGTATTACGCCTTGGACATGTTCCCTTATCCCTCGGGCGACGGCCTCCACGTCGGCCATCCCGAGGGCTATACCGCGACGGACATCCTCTCCCGCTACAAGCGCATGCGCGGTTTCAATGTGCTTCACCCCATGGGCTGGGATGCCTTCGGGTTGCCCGCCGAGCAGTACGCCATTCAAACGGGCACCCACCCCAAAGAGACCACCAAGAACAACACCGATAATTTTCGGCGACAGATTCAGTCCTTGGGCTTTAGCTACGACTGGTCCCGCGAAATCGATACCACGGACCCCAAGTACATGAAGTGGACCCAGTGGATCTTCAAGCAACTCTTTGAGCGCGGATTGGCCTACGAAGCCGAAGTGCCGGTGAACTGGTGTGCGGCCCTGGGTACGGTCCTGGCCAACGAAGAAGTCATCGATGGAAAAAGTGAGCGCGGCAGCCATCCCGTCGAACGCATCCCCATGAAACAATGGATGCTCAAGATCACGGCCTACGCCGAACGCCTGTTGGAAGACTTGGAAGAGCTCGACTGGCCGGAGGCCATCAAGAAACAACAGCGGGATTGGATCGGAAAAAGCGAAGGAGCCAACGTTCGCTTTCAAGTCTGCGGGCACGACGGCCTGGACATCGAAGTGTTTACCACGCGCCCCGATACTTTGTTCGGCGCCACCTATATGGTATTGGCACCCGAGCATTCCCTGGTTTCACAGATTACGACTGCGGAACAGCGCGACAAGGTCGACGGCTACGTCAAAGAGACCGCCAATAAAAGTGAGCGCGCTCGGCAAGCCGATGAAAAAACCAAGACGGGCGTCGACACCGGTGCACGGGCTCTCAACCCCGTCAACGGGGAGGAAATCCCCATCTGGATCGCCGACTACGTGCTGGCCAGCTACGGCACGGGTGCCATCATGTGCGTGCCCGGTCACGATACGCGGGACTTCGAATTTGCCACGACTTTTGATCTGCCCATTCGCCGCGTCGTCAACACCAAGAAAAACAAAGAGGCCGACCTGCCCTACACCGAACCAGGCGTTGCCACGGCCTCGGAGTTCATCGACAACCTGCCGACGGCCGAGGCCAAGCAGAAGATGATCGCCTGGTTGGAAGAAAAGGACATCGGCAGCGGCACAACCACCTACAAGCTGCGCGATTGGCTTTTCAGTCGGCAGCGCTACTGGGGCGAACCCTTTCCACTGATCAAACTCGAAGATGGCAGCGTGCGAGCCGTCGCCGATAGCGACCTTCCCGTGTTGCTTCCGGAAGTAGAAGACTACAAGCCCCGGGCCGGGGGAAATTCACCTTTGCAGTCGGCCACGGATTGGTTGCAAACCACCGACCCCGAAACGGGGCAGCCCGCCCTGCGCGAAACCAACACCATGCCGCAATGGGCAGGGAGCTGTTGGTACTACCTGCGTTTCTGTGATCCGACCAATGACGACGCCTTGATTTCTGAAGAAGCCGAACGCTATTGGCTTCCCGTGGACCTCTACATCGGCGGCGCAGAACACGCCGTGTTGCATCTTCTTTACTCACGTTTCTGGCACAAAGTGCTCTATGACATCGGCGTCGTGCACACCAAGGAGCCTTTCCAGAAACTCGTGAACCAGGGCATGATCCTGGGCTCTAGTTATCGCTACTACGACGACAACCTGAGCGATGCCGAAGGCGTGAAAGCCAATTGCCACAGCGCGCAAGCCGTTCGCATGGATGGCGAAAAAGCTGTGCTCAAATCTGACGGGTCGGAAGTCAAGGAGCGCTGGGTTCCCCTGAACCAAGTGCGCTGGGAAGGTAAGGAGGCCTGCCATCCCGAGCAGGATTTTCCCTTGGAAGAAGTCATCGAAAAAATGTCCAAGAGCCGCGGCAATGTCATCAACCCCGACGTAGTGGTCGACTACTACGGCGCGGATTCCCTTCGCCTGTACGAAATGTTCCTCGGCCCCTTGGACAAGGCTGCCCCTTGGTCCACCGATGGCATTCAAGGGGTGTATCGTTTCTTGCAACGCGCCTACCGGCTCTTCTTTAATGAAGTCATCGAAGGCGACGACACTTTGCGCGAGTTTTCCCAGGGCAGCGGCAATGAAGAACAGGCGCGACTGACTGCAAAAACCATCGACGGCGTCACACAAGACCTTGAGAACCTGCAATTCAATACCGCTATTTCAAAACTCATGGTCTTCTCCCGCGAGATTGCCAAGAACGCAGCCCTTCCCAGAGAAGCGGCCGAGGCCTTCAGCTTGCTGCTTGCACCCTTTGCACCCCACCTGGCCGAGGAACTCTGGGCAGCCTTGGGACATGAGAAAAGCCTTACCTACGAGCCATGGCCCAAGGCCGATGCGAGCTTGCTCACGGAAGACTTGATCACCATGGCCGTCGCAGTGAATGGGAAACGGCGCGATGAAATTCAGATCGCTGCCGATGCCGACGAAGACAGCGTGCGTGCGGCTGCACTGGCGTTGGAAAAGATTCAGCGATTCCTCGATGGCAAGGAGCCTAAAAAAGTTATCGTTATTAAGGGTCGCATGGTCAACATCGTCGCACCGTAACTTTTCATCCTGAGGGATTAACGCGACCTATGACTGATGGACAAAGCGGACGCAGTTTTTCGGCCAGCCTGGCTGGCTTCATCATGTCCCTGCTCTTGCGCGCTTGGGGCGCGACTTGGCGCGTAACGGTTTACGGAGATGACCCTTTCCAACGCGAAGCTCAAGTCCTGGGGGCCTTGTGGCATGAAGGCCTGCTCGTAGGCGCACACTATTATCGCGACCAGCATTTCACCGTCATGGTCAGCCGCAGCAAAGACGGTGAACTCATCGAGTCGACCCTGGAGCGTATGGGTTTCTCACCCTCGGCCCGCGGTTCCACTTCGCGCGCTGGGCTAAGTGCCTTGCGCGGTCTGCTGCGCCTATTAAAAGAAGGCGCCACCACCGCCATTCATGTCGATGGGCCGCGCGGGCCGCGCCGCACAATTCAACCCGGCATTCTCACCATTAGCGCACGCTCCGGGCTGCCGATTCAGCCCATCGCCATTGTGGCCAGGCCTTGCATTCGGTTCGGAAGTTGGGATCGCATGTTCTTGCCACTTCCCTTTGCGCGCATCGTCTGTCATTACGGGTCAGTCGTTTCGCTGCCTGAACAAGCTGATGACAAGGGTCTCGAACACGCCCAGGCGCAACTCCAGCAAGAGTTGGATCGCGTAACAGCCGAAGCCGAAAAAATACTTGGACTTATTTAGAAGCGGCGCTTGGGTCGATTGATCTTGCGCGTGAGGTTGCGGAACCAGCCCCCTAAATCGGGATGCTCCATCAAGCCCGCCTTGTTCAGGGATTCAGCGGCAACCTGTTGCACTTCGAGAGCCGAGGCGGCCTCCAAGGCACGGCGGGCATCCTTGGCCACCTGACCCGTGTCCAGTGCCCGGATAATTTCTTTGACCATGGGCACCGCACTGGAAGTCATGGACAATTCCGATACCCCGATACCGACCAAGAGTGGCACGGACAAGGGGTTGCTCGCCATCTCCCCGCAAATGGAAACGGGAATGCCCGCTTTTCGAGCAGCGCGCACAGTGATTTCGATCAAGCGCAGTACGGCGGGGTGAAAGGGCTCAAACAAGTGCGCCACATGCTCATTCCCTCGGTCTACGGCCAGGGTATATTGAATGAGGTCATTGGTTCCAATGCTGAAAAAGTCACACTCCGCAGCCAACGTTTCCGCAATCAACGCCGCCGAAGGCACCTCGATCATCAAGCCCACTGGGATATTTCGATCAAAGGGAATGCCATCCCGATCCATTTCATCCTGTGTCCGCTTCAATAACACCCGCACCTGGTGCAACTCTTCCACTGCCGAAATCATGGGGAAGAGCAACCGTACATTGCCGCGTTGGCTCACACGCAGGATGGCTCGCATTTGAGCACAAAACTCTTCTTCGTGCGAGAGCAATAAGCGAATGGAGCGCCAACCGAGTTGTGGATTTTCTTCTTCCTCCAACTCAGGCGTCGGTGCAGCCTTGTCCCCTCCGAGGTCCAAGGTGCGAATCGTCACCATGTGGGGATCCATGCGACGGGCAACTTCCTCGTACATCCGCTCTTGCTCATCTTCATCGGGGAAACCGCGACGCGCAATGGCCAGCAACTCCGTGCGGAACAATCCGACCCCTTCCGCGCCGTGGCGCTCCACTCCCCGCACGTCGTTGAGCAGACTCACATTGGCCGTTAGCGCCACGTGGTGCCCATCGCGGGTTTCGGAGGGACGGTCACGCAAGGCATCGAGATGTTCCGCGATCACGCCGTGGCGCTGATGGGCGCGACGATACTCTGTGAGCAATGCAGCATCGGGCGACAGAAAGACCTTGCCCGCCGCTCCGTCCACAATGGCCATTTCGCCGGGGCGGGCTTGTTCCAAAATACCCATCACACCGGATACCGCAGGTATTTCCAAGGTGCGGGCAAAGATTGCGCCATGGGAGGTTTCGGCGCCGTGCTCGGAGATCAATCCCGCGATTTTCTCCGTCTCCATCATGACGAAGTGACCCGGCAAAATATGCTGGGCGACGACGATGGATCCTTCGCTCAAAGGAACGCTGTGATCTCGCACGCCGAGCAAGCGAGCCATGACCCGTCGACCCACTTCCTCGATGTCCATTCCTCGCTCACGGAAGTACGGGTCCTTTATCTTGGAGAAGCTTTCCTTGTATTCCTTCATCACTCCACGCAAGGCCTCAAAGGCATTCGCTGTTTTGTCGACAGCGAGTTCCAGGCGCGCGATGAAACCCTTGTCTTCCAGAATTTGAATATGCGTATTAAAGATCGCAGCAAACTCAGGGCCGAAGCGATCTCCTGCGTCCTCGCGCACTTCCCGCAACTCCCTCCTCGCTTCAATCACGGCAAGGAAGAGATCTCGGATTTCATCTGTTGGATCTTCGCTGGGGATATATTCGAGCCGCTCAAGATTCAAGGGGTCGCTTAAATGGTAAATGGGCCCGATGGCGATGCCGTGGGAAATGGCAATCCCTTCGAGTTCACAGTTGATATCTGCACGCTCACTGCGATTCTCTTCCGTGGCTAAGTCGCCCACACTGAGTTCTGAAATTATTTGAGCGCGCTCGCTATCCGTCGTGGCCACCATGGTGAGCAAGCGCGAGTTCATCACCACCGGAGCAATTAACTGTGCGCAGGTTTGCAACATGTCGACGTCATTCTGACCAAACATCCGCACTTCCTGCGTTTGAACCACCAGCACGCCAATGGTGATTCCCCGAACCAATAAGGGTGCTGCCATGAGCGATCGATAACGCTCCTCTCCCGTTTCGGGGAAGTAGCGATAATCTGGATGCTCTGAGGCTTGCTGCGTTACGACAGCTTCTTGCCGCTGCGCGGAAACCCCCACCAAGCCTTCCCCAAAACGAACCTGTACGTTGCCCTCGGAACTACTCGACAAGCCTTTCGTCGCTCGCAGCATCAAAACTTCGTTTTGGGCATCCGTGAGGTAGACGGAACACACATCTGTGTCCAGGCGGTGAGCTACCAGGTCTACGACGTTCCGCAGTGTCTCGCTCAAGTCATGTGAACTTGAGACGATCCCGGCCACGTCTGCCAGCAATGTCATCCGATCGAGAATGGGGGCCTCCTCCCAACGCAAGGCGCACGCCCTGCATCATTGGGGGGGAATTCTACACCATTGATGTGGAAACTGAAAAATCAGTGCGTAACAGGATCACCCGGGGTGGAGGGCGGATACGCAAAGCTCATGTCAAAGGAACTGGTCGAAGGAAACACGCGATCTTTGTCTTCGAAGCGCAAACCCAAGGCGAGAAGAATCTTTCGCTTGGTATCCATGCGACAGTTCATACCCTTCTCCACACTGTGGATGGTGCGCAGGGCAACCTTGGCTTTTCGGGCAAGCTGAGCTTGGGTCATCAAGCGGTTCTCTCGCAATTCTCTCACTCGATTCGCCCGCGTTTCTGTTTCAACCATCTCGTTTCTCTCCCTCGTTGCACTTACCCCGACCTAAGTAGTCTTCCAGTTCGGGGTTTTGCTTCGATCCTCGTGTCTAATTTCGGCGCGGAGGGCAATTTCTTTAGATAAAATCGAGAGTTGGGGTCATAGAATCTCCTCATCTACACTTTCTGTTCCGGGGGAACTTCCACCAGGATTTTCAATAAGCTAGGCAGCCTTTTCGCCGATGGATGATTGGTAAAATATTTTTTCGCCATAAGCGGAATCAAGCGGGTTTTTCACACTAGGCCTGCTACCCCCGCGGGGCGAATGGCGTTTGTTACACTGGGCATCCATGACTCGAGTTCACCACTGGCAACGAACCATCCGATTTTGTACGGCCCTGGCGCTCATTGCGGGCGCCGCCTTTATCGGGTTCCAAATCTCGTCCAACGCGACGCCTGACTGGATCCGATCCCAAACCGAGTCGGCCCTCAGCAATGCTGTGGAGGCTCCTGTCTCCGTGCAACATGCACGGATCCTATTGAATAACAAAGGACTTTTGTTTTCCGCGCAGGAAGTTGAGACCAACCTGCTCGACGGTACCGCCCCCCTCTCCATCCAAGAAATTCAATTCGAACTCCGAATTTTCCCGCTGCTGGTGGGCAAAATTCAGCTCCGGAAGGCCTGGGTGCTGGGACTCGCGCTCGATCTACCCCTTTCCAAGCTTCCCCCTCCTAAGGAGAAAAGACCCTACGGACAGGAACCAAGCCCCTTGGAACCCCTGTGGCCCGGACTTCTCTCCGAGTGGGGGCTGCCTTTGGGGCTAGTCGCCCTGCAACTTCAGGAGAGCAGCGTTCGGATCTTCAATCAACCGGAGGATGGAGACGAGGATGCCATCGTCGTGCTTAACAATATTTATTTTGAGGCTCGTCGGCGCACCTTGCGCCATGACACGATGTTCGAGATCTCAGCCGAGACCGAAGATGCTGCGGAAAGCCGAGGGCGGGGGTCCTTTCAATTCAATGGCACGACGTCCAAATCCTTCACGGGGCAAATCGAGATCAATCGCGCCGAGTTTGGTCCGGCGCTGCGCTGGATGCTGGAAGACCGCAACCTGAGCAGCGAGGTGAACGAATCCGGCTTTCGCGGCAGAGGCAAAGTCAGTGGGTTCATCGACATCGATTTGGATGCGTCACGCTCCGGGAAAGGTGAAGTCCGCTTGAAAACCGAGGCGGTCGAGTTGGACTTGCCCGGCGGCGGCCTGCTTGAATCCCTGACGTCCCGAGAAACAAGCATCATCGGAACTCTGGCCTTGGAACACCCTTCCGTGTCTTTGTCACACGACAAACGCTTTGGGGATCTATTCCTCGATCTTTCCGTGAGCGACACTTCCATCAAACTTCGGGAGTCAACGCAGCCCGAAGCCGAGGACTCCCCCCCATCCTCACCCGCTGCGAATCCTGCGGAGAGAATCTATTTCGACAATATTTCCACCAATGCAGCCCTCTTGTTCTCTCGTCGAAGCCTCACTCTTGAAAGCGCAAAGCTTGAGACCGCTGAAATGCGAATTGATTTGGGAGGCTCACTTGAATTCCCTGTAAGTGAGAACTCGGACGCCGAGTTTTCCCTCCTCATCGAGGAACTCAGCCTGGATCAATTCATCAACTTTTTTGACCACCTGCCTCCCAGCCTTCGCACTCAGGCTGACCGCCTCGTCAAAGGTCTAGAGGCAGGCACCCTGCATGACTTCTCCATCGAATACCAATCGAAATTGGCGGAAGCTATAAAACGGTTTGAGGCTGACGCCATCAGGGACCTGACCGGGTTCAGAGTCGGGTTTCGTCTGTCCGACGGGAGGCTGGGCTTCCCATCGGAAGAGGCTTTGAAAGACCTGCAAGGAGCCTTTGAACTCCGCGACGATTCGATCCAAATTTCGGGTCTATCGGCTACGCATGGAACCACACCACTGCCCACTCTCGATGTCACAGTCGAAGGCTTGAACCGACTGCTCGATGAGGAAACATCTCGACACATCAGCCCTGTCCCTGTCGGCCCCATTCCAGGTCTGGAGCCATTACTGGGCATTCTTTTCCCGACCAAACCCAGACCGAATCGAAAGTTGCGACCCATTAGTGTTGAGCTCGATTGGGTTTACCACCCCACCCTGTTGTGGCCTGTCGAAGAACTAAACGCACGCATTACTCCCAAGGAAGACAGCATCGCCTTCCCAGGCGCCACGTTGACGTGGGGAGGCACACCCATCATTGTCGATGGCCACATACAAAAGAAACCCGAGCCGCATATAGACTTGGCCATTCGAACGCTAGAGGGGGATCCCCCCTCACTTGTGCGACCCAATGAAGACGTTTGGATTCAAGGTCGATGGGATGTAACCAATGGGAAGATCGGCCACTGGCCCTATCACCGCTACGGAGGCTCTTTTAAAGCCATTCACGATGCCGTCGATGCGGATTTGGAAATTCTCCTTGAGCCCGAAGGAAAGCTATCGGCCGAAGGTGTCCTGCGATTAACAAAAGTAGATTCCGTCCCAATCACTGCCGACGTAAAGCTTGAAAATGGAAATATTGGAGCCTTGGGCAAAGCCCTGACCAAGAAAACAAGTAGGGTGACCGGAACTCTCGATGCGGAATTTTCCGGTGCGGGGAAGCTTGTTCCCGGAGATACAATCCTTCACCACACAATTTCCACAGGCACACTGCTAGCTCGCGACGGCCGACTCACCACACGCCTCCCCTTGCTCGTCGCCATCGCAAGAGCCAGTGGATCTTTCAACCCTTTCGGCTCTCGAAAATACCTGGATTACAAAACCATTAAAGGTCGGGTGGGCGTAGATAAAGGCGAACTCGCTTGGGAAGAACTGTTGCTAAAAGGCTCGGACCTGCGCTTGTTACTGTCGGGCCAAATGGGTTTGTTGGAAAAGGACCCCCCGGTCGAGGCCATCGTAGGCGTTTTGCTTTTTGGAAAAATCGATGACGTGATCGCGAAGATTCCGTTGGTCAATCGAATCCTACTGGGAAAAGATAAAAACCTGCTCGGAACCTACTTCAAAGTGGAAGGCACACGCTCAAATCTCAAGTCCAGCATCATCCCCACCAAGGCGCTGACCTTTGGCCCTACGGATCTTGTTTTCGGCGCATTGCCTAATTACGTGACCGATTTACCCGAGCCAGAGCCCGATTCTGAAGCCGGCGACGACAAGACCGGTTCCCAATAGCGCGAAAATCTCTATGATAAGAAACTCAAGCGGGGTCTGTAGACAATCTACTGAGGGAAGTCATGACAGCAAAAACCAAAAAGCTTGGCCATTCACCGCGCAAAGCCAGGACAAAAATTCTGAGTGCGCAAGAGGCCGCCAATCGGCTGCATAGCGCTCAGCGACGTGGAGAACGTGTCGTCTTCACCAACGGTTGCTTTGATCTCTTGCACGTCGGCCATGTGCGAAGCCTCGAAGAGGCGCGCGGCTTCGGTGATGTACTTGTGGTGGGTGTGAATAGCGACGCCAGTGTACGCAGCCTGGACAAGGGCAGCGAACGCCCCTTTGTACCCGCTCGTCAACGCGCTGAACTGCTTGCTGGCTTGGAGTGTGTCGACTGCGTCATCATCTTTGGTGGCTCAACACCCCTGTCGCTCATTAAAAAGATACGGCCTGACGTACTGGCCAAGGGTGGCGACTGGTCGCTGGACGGCATTGTCGGCGCCAAAGAAGTGATGAGTTGGGGAGGACGTGTCAAACGCTTGCGCGAAATTCCCGGCCTGCGCACCTCATTGCTGGCGCAAAAGGTCAAGGCGTCTCATTAGTCAGCTACTCGTGTTGGTTCTGATCCAATCGAGTTCGATCTTCCGGCGTGTTCACATTGAGTAGGGCTCTCCCCAGCGGATCCACTTTGAGAAGTTCATCCCCACCCAACACCGAAACCTGTAAGTCATCGAGCAGCCCCATCAAGGAAAGTCGATTTTCTTCCAGCGCTCGGCGCGCACAAGGAAGTACAGACTTGCGCTGGTAAATGGCGCACAGCGGCTGTAGTCCGTAGTCCGTGCGCGGAAGAACAACATCGGCTTCTGGCCAGGCTACGAGGGCCAGCACAAGCTCCGCCGTGATCAATGGCATGTCCGTGGCCACCAAAAGCACGCGCTCACTATCAGCCGCTTCGAGCACGGACACGAGACCCCGCAAAGGGCTGCGCGGTCCCTCTTCATCGACGATCCGTTGACCTTGAGCGTCGACAGGGGCTTCGCCACCAACGAGGTATACCGTTTCAAAAAAATTGCCCAGCAGGTTCGCAATGCGGCCCGCATAGCTCATGCCTTCATGCGTTAACCGGGCCTTGTCAGTCCCCATGCGCGATGACGCACCGCCCAACAAGACCGCTGCCGAAATGGAGGACAGCCGACTTGCCGCTTTGTCGTGGGCGACAGGCAAGGCTTTCACTCGTCGATCACGAGGGAGGAGGAATTACCCAACAGGCCTTCTTCCAAGACTTGTACCTTCACCACAGTCCCCTCTTCCAGAGTCTCAGCCGCACTCGGGAAGATCAACAGGCCTTGAGCAATGGCCATGGAACTCAATGCGCCTGAACTCTGCGTGCCCGTGCTCGTGGCCCAGAACTGACTGTCTCGCCTCTCCAGGCACACCCGCACAAAATTGAGACGACCGGCCTTTTTCTTCATCGCGTGCGTAAGGCGTGCTTCGATGGTCGAGCGGAAGCAATCTCGGTAGCCCATCATGGAACGCAAAGCGGGGCGTACAAATTGTTCGAAACAAACCATGGCCGAAACAGGGTTGCCGGGCAATCCAAAGACCAAGGGACCCTGGCCCGGTTCAAAGCGACCAAAGGTCACGGGAAATCCCGGCTTCATGCGCACCCCCCAAAAAAGGAGTTTGCAGCCTAGTTTCTCAAGTACGGGACGCACATGATCGTGATCCCCAACGGACACTCCAGCACTCGCAATCAAAATATCGCTGCCTAATCCGGCTCGCAGGTGCTTCTCGACACTTTCAGGTGTATCGCGGGCAATGCCGAGATAATTGGACTCCACCCCTAGTTCGCGACACTGTGCAGCCAGGGAATACGAGTTCGAAGAAACGATGCGCCCCCCCGTCGAATCGCCATCGGGCTCCACCAGTTCATCGCCACTGGACAATAAAGCCACGCGTGGTCGCTGTACGACGTGGACAAAGGTTCGACCGACAGACGCCAGAAGACCCAATTGACCTGGACCCAACTTTATTCCCGGCTGAAGAACCACTTCGCCTGCCTTCACATCTTCGCCCGCGCGACGAATGTGTTTGCCTGATCGAACCGGGGCTCGAAAGTTGGCGCGATCGCCTTGGGCTTCGACCACTTCTTGCTCGACCACCGTATCCGCGCCAGCGGGGACGGGTGCCCCTGTAAAAATACGAGCGGCTTCTCCCGCAACCAGGGGACGTGCGCCCTGGCCGCCAGCGGGCACTTCGTATACCACGGGCAAACCAATAGGGTTGTCGGGCGAGGCCTGAGCGAGATCCTCGCTGCGCAGGGCATAGCCATCCATGGCGGAGTTATCCAACGGGGGCAGCGTCCGACCAGCGGTAATGGGCTCAGCCAGGATTCGACCCTGGGCAGCGCCAAAGCTAAGCGTCTCTCCACCAAGGCGAGGAGATGCATCGAGAACAGTTTGTTGCGCTTCGGAGACGGATATTTTTTCTTTCATAGCAGGGAACTGTACCACGCAGATCTGAGCCCACATGGGGCTGAAATCGCTCAAGAATCAACGAATTGCACAAGATTTGTGCAGACAATGCCCTATAATTAGGCAGATTTTTCTCTCTCCGCCCTATTAAGCACCGTAGGCTCATGATCATCGTCGGGCATGACAAGTGCAAGGAACCCTGTCGTGACACACGACTTACAGCTCATCTTAGATGGTCTTCGCGAAGGGATCATCGTCCTCGACAGTGCCGGGTCCATTGAACGGATCAATCCGGAGGCTTGTCGTTTGCTCGGCCTTTCAGCCATTGCCGTAACGGGTTGCCCCTTGAGTTCCTCACTGGGCGAAGACCACGCCATTTGCCAAGCGGCCAGCCAAGCCCTCAGGCAAGGAAAGACCGCCGTTCAAGACGACCTGCTCTTACAGGTCCCGCTGAGAGAGGACACACTGATTGACCTCTCCACGTCGCCCCTACAAGCGGAGGATCGCAGCTTCACGGGGGTCATTGTGTCCCTGCGCGACCGAAGCATCCACGCACAACTGGCCGAACGGGTGAGCAAGCGCGAGCGACTGGAAGCCTTCGGTGACATCGCATCGGGTATCGCCCACGAGGTGAAGAATCCGCTGGGAGGTATTCGCGGGGCGGCCGAACTCATCGGTCTGCGGACCAAAGAATCCAAGATCCAACAAACCGCCGAGTTGATCGTTCACGAAGTGGATCGCATCGCCAATCTCGTCGACGAACTCATGGTGTTCGGACGCGGAGACAAGCTTTCCCTGGAACCCGTCAACTTGCATCAGGTACTCGACGAAGTGTTGGACCTGCTCTCCCACGACCCCTTGGCTGAAAAGATTGACTTCGTTCTTATGTATGACCCCTCGATCCCTGAGATCCAGGCCGACCGCAGCCGACTGAAACAAGTTTTTTTAAACATCGCGCGCAATGCCTTACAGGCCATGGAGCCGAGTGAGGGCAAAATTGAAATTCGCACACGCATCCCTGTGGACCACCGCTTACCCATGAAAAATGGTGGCAGCAGCCCAACCGTGATCATCAGCTTCAAGGACACAGGGCCGGGTATTCCCCAAGACGCCCTGGCCCACCTGTTCACTCCCTTTTTTACAACGCGCGTCAAAGGTACCGGCCTCGGTCTTCCCGTCGCTGGACATTGGGTAAGCCTGCATGCAGGCACCTTGCGCATTGACAACAACCCTGACCAAGGAGCAACCGTAAAGATTGCTCTGCCGCTTCGGAGAAACGATGAACACTAAACGGACCGCACGCGTCCTGATTGCCGACGATGAAAACTCCATACGCTTTGTGCTGCGCGAGACCTTGGAAGAGGCCGGGCACCAGGTCACCGAGGCCACATCAGGGGACGAAGCCTTACAGGCTTTGGCAGAGACAAGTTTCGACCTCGCCTTTTTTGACATTCGTATGCCCGGCCCGTCAGGCCTCGAGCTGTTGGATCACCTGCGCACCATTGGAAGCGGAACCGCAGTCGTAATCATTACTGCTCAAAACACTTTCGAAAATGCCGTCGAAGCAATGAAACGGGGTGCGCTGGACTATCTGGTCAAACCCTTTCGCATGAGCGAAGTCATAGCGCTCACCGAGAAGGCCTTGCGGGCGATTGCACTGCAACGCGAAGTGGAAAGCCTGCGCAAAGAAGTCTCCAAGCAAGCGATTCCCAGTGAACGGCTGGTGGGCAAGAGCCCTTTGATGCTCGACATCTTCAAGACCATTGGAAAAGTCGCCAGCAGTGAAGTGTCCGTATTGATTACGGGGGAGAGCGGCACCGGAAAAGAGTTGGTCGCCCGCGCGATTCACCATGCCAGCTCACGCTCGGCCGCTCCCTTTAGCGCCATCAACACCGCAGCCATACCACGCGATCTATTAGAGAGTGAGCTCTTCGGACACGAGCGTGGAGCCTTCACGGGCGCTGTCGATGCGCGCGCCGGGCGTTTCCGAGAAACCAGCGGTGGAACCTTGTTCCTCGACGAGATCGGCGACATGCCACTGGACCTGCAAGCCAAGCTACTGCGCGTCTTGCAGACAGGAGAAGTAACCCCGCTGGGTGGACGAAAGGCGGAGCGCGTAGATGTTCGCATCGTGGCCGCAACCCATCACGATCTCGAAGAGGACGTGCGCAAGGACAAATTCCGCGAGGATTTACTCTTCCGCCTTCGTGTCGTCCCCATTGAACTCCCCGCACTGCGCAATCGGCCTGAGGACATCCCTGCATTGGTCGATCACTTTCTCAGCCGCTATTCCGAAGAACTCACAGGTGCCCGGCATTGGGTTGCCGATGAAGCGTTCGAGCAACTGGTTCGGCACTCCTGGCCAGGCAATGTTCGCGAACTCGAAAATGCCATTAAGCGCGCCTTGGTACTGGCCACCGGTGACGTGCTGGCGCCCGACGATTTTGAGTTCCTGAAGGATTCCATACCCAGCGGCGGAAGTACCTCGGAACTCATAGGCATTGTCCGAGGCGAAGTTCGTGCAGAACTCGACGGGCCGGAAACAGGGACCTTGTACCGCGACTGGATTACGCGGGTTGAAAAACCATTGATTGAAACCGTCCTTCACCACACTGGAGGAAACCAGATTCGAACCGCGGCCATCCTCGGTATCAACCGTAATACTTTGCGCAAAAAAATTGTCGAATTGCAGGTTGCGCTACCCGAGCGGTCGTGACCTCTCCAACGACGCAGGCAGCGAGAAGACTGAGGCCTCTGACAGGGCTGCATGTATTGGTCGACGATTCGATTCACTGGAAGTGGGATCCCATTGAGTTGGCACGAGAAGCCTGCCGAGGTGGCGCGCGTGTCATTCAATTGCGCTGTAAGCGTAATGCCGATGCACAGGTTCTACGCTGGGGACTTGCCCTGCGCCAACTCACTCGCGAAGCCGATGCCGCTCTCATGATAAACGACCGCTTTGACCTCGCTCTCTTGTGTGAAGCCGATGGCGTCCATTTGGGACAAGACGATCTTCCTCCGGCCTCCATCCCCTCGAAATTTCGCAGCCAACTACAAATCGGGCGCTCCACGCATAACCTGGAGCAGGTGCGAAAGGCCGCGACACAGGGCTTGGACTACATCGCCTTCGGGCCGCTCTTTGGCACCACTTCCAAGCAATCTACCTACGAGGAACGAGGCCTCGCGGCTCTGAAGCAAGTCTGTGCCGCTGCTGCGCCCACCCCGGTGATCGCCATCGGAGGCATCGACAGCGCGCATCTGGCCTCAATACACGCTGCCGGTGCCGCTGGTTTCGCTGTAATTGGAGCGGTTGCAGGCGCAGACGACCCTGGCTTGGCCGCTCAAAGCTTGCATGAAGCCTGGTCGCGCTTTCCAACCCGCTGAGGGCGCGCTATCACCTCTGCCCACAACACTCATCCTCTCGATCACAGCGGAGAAATCCCATGAACGCCCCCGCCCCTCCAGCCAAACCACCCGTCCAAGTCAAAGATGGAAGCATCCTTCCGCGCGTCAAGTACTGCATTGCTGTCGCCTCGGGCAAAGGCGGGGTGGGCAAAAGCACCACGTCAGTCAATCTGGCATTGGCTCTCCAAAAAAGTGGTGCGAAGGTGGGCATCATGGATGTCGATGTCTACGGCCCATCGCTTCCGCTGCTCATGGGAATTCATCAACAACCCCAAGCCACTCCCGAAAAGAAAATTCTCCCTATTGAGAAAGACGGTTTGCGACTCATGTCCTTGGGCTTTTTTCTAGAGGAAGACTCGCCTGTCATCTGGCGCGGGCCCATGGCCACCGGCATGGTGTCTCAGTTTGTCAAAGATGTCGTCTGGGGCGAGCTGGACTACTTGATTATTGACATGCCTCCAGGAACGGGTGATGTAGCACTCACCTTGACTCAGCAAGTTCCCTTGACGGGCGCCGTGATCGTCACAACCTCCAATGACTTATCCACGGTGGATGCTCGCCGCGGACTCTCCATGTTTCAGAAAGTGGATGTACCTGTCATTGGCGTGATCGAGAACATGTCTTACTTCACGCCACCCGAGTTGCCTGACAAGAAGTACTACCTCTTCGGACAGGGCGGGGGACAGCGCATCGCAGACACCCTCGGTGTAGACTTTTTGGGGGAAGTGCCCATCGACCCACGGGTGGCCGAAAGCGGTGACCGGGGAAGACCCATCGTGGTCGATCATCCCGAATCCGATACTGCCAAAGCCTTTTCGAATATCGCGCAGGAAGTCGCGAATCGCGTCGAGAAGTTGGCCAAGCCCTCCATCTCGATACTCGACTCCAACATCACCTGGGAAAAATAAATCAGGGTCCTACAGTGAGCCCTTGGCCAGCGGCACTGACCGCCTCATCGGCCGCTTAACAGTTCCGGGAATAAAACCGGCATCATGTTCTCGGGTCCGGCCATTTTCAGGTCGAGGTATTTATCGTAAGACATTTCCACGATGGAATAGCGCGGATCGGGCAAGAAAAAAGGATCTGGAATAGTGAGGTGACCCCCCACCCAACCCAAGTAGCGTGTCACCGCCGTTTTCCCGTTGGCTCGGTTATAGGTTTCAAGGCGAACTGGAACTCGTACAGCCCCTTGCGTCAGCCACACTTCTCGCTGACCACGGTAGTCCGTCAGACGAAATACATCGCAGCGCACACCCATGACACGTTCGATGCGAACCACTTCCGCACCTTCTTCCATCATGCGCTCTCCCTCGTTGCCGAAGGGACGCGGACGCTTCTTTTCAAGATCCAAAGCCGCTTGATGACGTTGCACTGCCCAACCCGCACCATTTAAACCATCGATCATGTAATAGGTGGAGCCGTTGACGATCGTAATCACAGGATGTCCGTTCACCACCGTCTCAGCACGTAACTTATTGCCCTTGGCCCACAGTGCCGTGGCCCCACTGCCCACAATGCGCTCGGCCACTCGTTCGGCAAACCAGGTCATTTCATCGGCCACTTCCTCGACCTGTGCCTCAGCCACTCCTTCTTTCTGTGCCTCGCCCACTCCCTTCATCCATTCTATATCCGCTGGGTCCAACTCTTGAGTAGGCTGCGCCCGTTGAGTGGATTCCTCCACGACGGTCCCCGCCTCCGGAACCGCGCCAAAGGCGGCCAGCGGCAGCCCCAAAATAAAAATAAACATCGCTCGACCTGACACTCGACTCATAAAAATCATCCCTTGCTTGTTTGTCTCATTCCCTTGGCGCTGCAGCCTCTCCAAAAAACAAAGCCCGCCCCCGCAACACAGGGGGCACCTCCAACTGCAGTAGTTGCAAAATCGTCGGCATGACATCCAGATTGGAAACTATGCCAATCCTTTGCCCCGGAGACACGCCTCTTCCAAAAGCAATGAACACGGCCCCCATTTCGGGCGCATCTGGCCAATACCCGTGGGCTCCTTTCATTGCCTTGCCTCGCAAGCTGGTACTGCGCACAATGGAGGTGCCCGTAGGTGCCACAATCACACCGGAACCAAAACGCACGTTATCGATGGGAGCTCGGGTTACTCCAGGACGCCAAATCAACTCCATCCCGAGCTCACGCACCACCGATTCGGCCTTGGCCCGCTGCGCTTCGTCGGTTTCGATAATGGTGAAACCACCCGCCCCGCGCAACGTCGCTTGCACACCGGCCTGCTTCAGGCGCTTCCCGACATCAACGGCGACATCCACCTCTACCATCCCGTGATCAGACACGATGAGCAAAGTGGTGCGCGGCCAGAGCCCCCGTTTCTCAATTCCCGCCACGAGCTGCTCCAAGGCGCGGTCCTGTACCCGTAGACTGCTCAAGGTTTGAGAGGAATCCGGGCCGTGACGGTGACCCGAGGCATCGGCTCCGCGGAACCAGACCGTCATGAGGCGAGGCTGCTGACCCGCGGGCAAATCCAACCAGTCGAGGATTTGATCGACTTTCTTCTGTTCGGAGATTCCAGACTGGTAGGGCTTCCAATGGTCGGGCCCCAGGCCATTCTTCCAAAGCCCTTCCGACCCCACCCAGTGATAGGCCGCCGAAGGAAGTCCTGCGCGCGCCAAGAAAGACCACAGCGGCTCGGCCTCCAGCCAAGTGGGGTCATTTTCGTAGCTGAATTTTCCGCGCTCTGGATCCTTGAAAACATTGCTGACAATACCATGGGCTTCGGGCAAGACTCCCGTCACCAGACTCACGTGGTTGGGAAAGGTGTTGCTGGGAAAGACCGGCGTCATGTGCTCCGCCGAGGCCCCCTCCCGCACCAGGCGAGCCAGAGTGGACAGCCCTGGCTTTTGCAAATCTAGCGGGCGCAGGCCATCCATGGAGATCATGATCACAATGGGATCATCCGGGGTGGCTTCAGAGGTGGCTGCTGCGCTTGAGCTGGCTGCCGCCAGACTCATCCCACAAAAAAGAACGAGAGCGAGCGGAAGAAAACACTTCACACAGGGAGCCATAGGCCCCCGGGTAGATTCCAACCCAACTTGCTGCGTAGAATAGATGCGAAGCACGGGCGGGGATCTTACCATCCGCAGCATGAAATTCGCTCTTACCATTGCCGGATCTGATCCCACAGGAGGTGCGGGCCTTCAACTGGACCTGCGTGTTTTCCAACACTTTGGAGTTCACGGCCTTTCAGCTGTCACTGCACTGACCACCCAGGACACAGAAAAGGTTCACCAATCCCTCCCTGTGTTTCCCAGCATCGTACTGGACCAGATTCGGGTGCTGCTCCGCGACTTGAGCCCTTCGGCCATCAAGCTGGGCATGTTGGCCAGCGATGATATCGTACGACAAGTGGCTCTCGGGCTCTCCGGGTTCGAAACCCGTCCGCCCTTGATCATCGACCCCATCTTATTCTCGAGCAGTGGACATCCCCTGCTCGAGCGGCGTGCTTGGGGTACCTTGTGTGAACTCTTTGACGGGGCCGCGCTCGTAACTCCAAATTTGTCTGAGGCCGAAGCACTGAGTCAATGCGATGTGAGCGATGAAGGCGGGTTGCGCGAAGCCAGTCAGTATTTCATCGAAGAGTGTGGGGCCGAAGCCGTATTGATCAAAGGAGGTCATCGCGACGGGCCCGCGGATGACTACCTGGCCCAGCGAGGGACTCCAGAAATCCAAACCACATGGTTACGCGCTGAACGTCTTCCCGGATCCCCGGTTCACGGTACGGGCTGCGCCTTGTCCGCCGCCATCACCGCACAAATCGCACAGGGGCATAGTTTGCCCACAGCCATCAGCGAGGCGCGTCGCTTTGTCACTCAAGCCTACGCCAATGCGGTAGCTAGCGGAGCGGGCAGCCGTTTACTGCACTTTAATCTGTGACAATATGTCGCTTAGCCTACAATTACAGGCAAAACTGGCTTAGATTGCGGCCCACTTAGCGAGAGGGAACCATCTAATGTTTAATCCCGATACCATTCTTATTCCCGTCGAAATTGATGTCGATGAGTTTCACTGGCTCTCCACGGCACTTCAATTTTCGCGACGCGTCACCGCAGACGTTTACATTCTCTTCGTCAATGATGCGCAGGCGGGGTACCGCCATCCCGCCATTGACGCAGAAGAGTTGGAAGCAAGAGTTCAAGTCCATCTCGACCCCAAGGAACTCCAGGGTCTGTCCGTTAAATTTGTCATCGCCAAAGGCGATGTGAGTGATTGCGTGAAAAAATTCTGTGCCGAAAACAATA
Source organism: Pseudomonadota bacterium (assembly GCA_003353845.1). Lineage (GTDB taxonomy): Bacteria > Myxococcota_A > UBA9160 > UBA9160 > JADFDR01 > GLO-12. The sequence continues at coordinate 58,511 of PIVT01000016.1, forward strand.
TCGACATGATTGCTACCGGACACAAACATCACTCGCGTATTTATGGAAGCTTATTCGACACCACGGACGAAGGAATCATCGACGCCGTCGAAATTCCCGTTCTAGTAATTCCCAAGTAAAACCGCGCAGGCAGACACGGCGAGTACACAGTTTTGAGTCAAACGTCTTCGTGTATTCATCCGACGAGTTCATCAAGCAAGGCCTGCAGAAAAACATGCCCCTCAGCACTAATTCATGGTTGATGGCGGAAGGAGAAGATGCAGATGATGAGAATTCAACGAACAGGGATTGGAACAGCATTCCTGCTATTGGCTCTCGCCGCCTTTTTTACGCTTCAAGGCAATAACGCTCTCGCCGAATCGCCCGAGCACGCTCCTGCTGCGCAAGCAGCTGCCGAACACGGTGAAGCTCCTGCCCAGGAAGCGACGACAGAGCATGGAACGGACCCGACTCACGCGGCCGAGGCGTCTGACCACGGCGAAACCGGCGACGGCGAGCATGGCGGTGGGCACCACAGCCTCCACTTGGACGGCTCGACGGTCAGCGTCTGGTGGTGCATTCCCTTCCTCGGCATTTTGCTCAGCATCGCCATCATTCCCTTGGTGGCCGGGCGCTTTTGGCACCATCACTACGGCAAGGTTTCTCTTTTTTGGGGTCTGAGTTTCTTCCTGGCCTTTTCCTATGCGAATGGGATCGAGACGGGGCTTTTCTACCTCAGCGAAGTCTACTTGGGTGAGTTCATCCCCTTCATTGTTTTGCTACTCGCACTCTTCACGGTATCAGGTGGGATTTTGCTCAAGGGTTCCTTGCGTGGATCCCCTGTAGTCAACACCGGCATCTTGCTCATCGGCACCATCCTCGCCTCGTGGATGGGAACCACCGGCGCGGCCATGCTCTTGATTCGACCACTCATTCGCGCCAATGCCTGGCGCAAGAAGAAAGTTCACATCATTGTCTTTTTCATTTTCTTGGTGGCAAATGTCGGCGGCTCACTCACGCCCCTGGGCGACCCACCACTGTTCCTCGGCTTTTTGAAGGGTGTCTCCTTCTTTTGGACCACGCAGCATTTGATTGTCCCCATGATGTTCGTCTCCTCCGTTCTACTGCTGATTTTCCTCTTTCTGGATCACCATTTCTACAAGTCCGAAGAATTGCCCGCTGACGATGGCTGCAAGATTCCTCTCAGCCTCGAAGGGCAGGGCAACTTCCTGTTGCTGCCCCTGGTCATTGGTGCCGTCGTCCTTTCCGGTGTCTGGCATTCCGACATTACCAATCCAGAAGATGTCGCCATCACCCTCTTCGGTACCGCCATGCTCACCAAGGGCACCTTGGTGCAAGTGATCTTGCTGCTACTTATCACCTTCGCCTCGTTAAAAATCACAAGGACCGAGACCCGAGAAGAAAATTGTTTCACTTGGGAGCCCATCGTCGAGGTGGGCAAACTTTTTGCCACCATTTTCATCACCATGGTTCCCGCCATCGCGATCTTAAAGGCAGGAACCAGTGGCGCCTTGGAGCCCATTGTTTCCCTGGTTACGAGCGACGGGCAGCCCGTCAATTCCATGTACTTCTGGTGCACCGGAATCCTGTCGAGCTTCCTCGACAATGCACCGACCTACGTTGTGTTCTTTAATACCGCGGGCGGGGATGCCGTTCAATTGATGGGCGAGATGAAGCAGACATTGATCGCCATCTCCTGCGGTGCCGTCTTCATGGGCGCCAACACCTACATCGGCAACGCGCCCAACTTCATGGTGAAGTCCATCGCAGAAGAAAACGACATCGATATGCCTTCTTTCTTCGGCTACATGGCTTGGTCTTGCGGGATTCTGCTCCCCATCCTGGTCGTGGTGACCTTTATTTTCTTCTAGATTTTCTTCTAGGTTTTTTGCTGCCTGCCCGTGGTGTCGGGCTAGGCGGCGGGCAACTCGCGCAGGGCGGCGAGAAGCCGTTCATGAATATTGTCGAAATCCCCATTGCTCATCACCAACACGACATCCCCTTGCTTGTACTCGCGCAAGATGTCTTCGATGATGGCTTCGACGCTGCCAAAGGCATAGGAATGCTGATTGCGAGAGCGCATGTCCTGACACAGGCGCTCTGCCGACAGCCGCTCAAAATCATCCCCGGTGGCACTGTAAATAGGATCGTCTGAGACCTCTAACACTTCTACGCGCGCCGCCCCGGTAAAGGCATCGACATAGTCCTTTTGAAAGACCGCGCGCCGACTCGTATTGCTGCGTGGCTCAAAGACAGCAATGACACGGCGATCCGGATAGGCGGCGATGGTGGCAGTCAAGGTTTCACGCACGGCCGTAGGATGGTGTGCAAAATCGTCCAAGACCGTGAGACCACGCTCTTCTCCACGCACTTCCATGCGTCGCTTCACACCACTGAATCGAGGCAAGGCCTCAACGGCATCTTTGATGGAGACCCCCAGCGAATCCAAGGCAGCCAAGGCGCCCACGACATTTTCTACATTGTGCAAACCAAACAAGGGGCTGTTTACGCTGGCGACGAAACGACCCGCGTGCATCAGCTTGAAGTGGGTCCCCTGTGCGTTGGTTTCAATATCGCGCGCACGCCAGTTGGCGGGTCCGTTGCCTGCCACACCGTACCCGATCACCTGGGCACGACCCCCCGTCAACACATCGCGAACATCCTCATAGTCGACGGCCGCCAAGATGGCTCCATGCTGCGGCATATTATCGACCAAGCTGCGGAAGCTCTCTTTGACATGATCCAGGTCTCGATAAATATCTGCGTGATCAAATTCAACGGAAGTGAGCAGAAGTGTTTCAGGGTGGTAGTGGATGAACTTCGGTGTCTTGTCGAAGAAGGCCGTGTCGTACTCGTCGCCTTCCACCACGAAGTGCTCGCCCGCCCCTTCGCGGAAGCTTCCGCCAAAATGGGGGATGATGCCTCCTACCAGAAAAGAGGGATCCTTCCCTGTTTGCTCCAATAAGAAGCTCAACAGGCTCGTCACACTGGTTTTACCATGCGTTCCTGCGACGACCACAGAGTGCTTGCCCACCATGGCCAACTCATACAGCGCGTCAGAAAATGATTTGTAGGGAAGTCCCGCATCGATGGCGGCTTTGGCCTCCGGATTGTCGGGACCTACCGCATTGCCAATGACAACCAAGTCTGGCTTCGCGCCCAAGACGTTGTCGGGATCAAAGCCCAGGGTGACAGAGATGCCCCATTCTTCCAAGGCGGTGCTCATGGGTGGGTAGAGCGCTTTGTCTGAGCCACTGACTTCCCAGCCTCGGGCCTTGAGCAGACCCGCCAGGGAACCCATTCCGGTACCACCTATTGCAATAAAGTGAACGCGCTGCATCCCAACTCTATCCTTTTCCGCCGTACGGAAGAGGACCTACTTCTTCGGTGGCTCAAGTACCGAGAAGAAAGGCCTCCATGATGAAGTCGTGCACCTTGGGTCGCAAACCAAAGTAGCTTCGCTTGGCGACCTGGTGCACACGATTCGTGAGCAAGACAACGATGGCCTCTCGCTCCAAGTCAATCCAAAGGCTCGTCCCTGTAAATCCCAAATGACCGATGGAATTCTCGGAAAAATGCTTTCCCGAGGAGGAAGCTCCCGCTGTGGGTGTGTCCCAGCCTAAAGCCCAGTCAGAATTTTCAGGCATCTTCTGACGAGTGCAAAAACTTTGCAAGAGTTCGCGCGGCAAAAGATCGCTTCGGTCATGCCACACATCAACGAGAACTTGCGCAAAACGAAGAACATCGGGTGCACTGCTAAACAAGCCTGCGTGACCGGCTACACCGCCCATCATCCAGGCATTGGGATCATGCACCTCCCCCCAAACGATTTCTTCACGCCAGGGGCAATTCTCTGTGGCTGCAAACTTCTGCCGAACAATCCCTTCGGGATGCCCCTTTCCTTCTGGCAAGGAGATGAAGAAAGTATTTTCCATTCCAAATGGCTTGAATATTTTTTCAGCACAAAATTGATCCAAGGACTGGCCGCTGACAGCTTCAATCAGTTCACCCAGCACAATGAAATCGAGATCGCCATACACCGCGGCCGCACCCGGTTCGTGCACCAGTTTCGAACGACAGATACGGTCAAAAACAAAATCCCGAGCCGCGGCAGAGCGGATGATCACTTCACCTTTTTTCAGCTCTTTTTCGCGCGCAAGCTCATGGAAGGGAAGCCAGGGTTTCAAGCCCGAAGAATGCGTAAGTAAGTGGCGCACGGTCACGGATTCTTTATCCCGTTGCCCAAAGGCGGGCAGGTATTTTTCAACCGCGTCATCCAAATTCAGCACACCGTCCTTCACCAACAAGAGAATGGCCGTGGTCGTTGCCATGCACTTGGTGAGCGAAGCCAGGTCGAAAAGGGTGTCGCGCGCCATGGGCACACGCTCGGGACTCATGGCCGCCAAACCACGAATGGAAGTGTGTTCGATGAGATGTCCCTCGCGCGGCATACGTGCCAATACCACCGCCCCGGGAATCTCGGTTTTCTCAATGGACTTATCTAACTCGCCGTCCACGCGTGCGAGCTTTCGGTTGATTTGGGCTAACCTCATTTGTTTCTACTTCGCTCCCTACCCATTCATTCAAGGTCTATTGTTTCGAGACCTTTACACTGCCTTGCCAACGGCCGCTTCCAGGACCGCCAGCGTCCCTTTGTCACCGTCGATTTCAGATTGAACTCCCATAGGCCATGGGCGGTTATCCGCTGCGTGGCCCACCGGTAGATGACTCACTAGAGGAATATCGAATTCCGAAAAAACCTCTCGCAGAACTTCCTCTGCACTGGGTGCGGGATAGCGCTCATCACAGCAATCCGTGAATTGGCCCAGAGCGATGCCCGCCAGGTCATCCAACTTCCCCGCCGCTTTTAGCTGCTGAAGATAGCGGTCCAGCTTATAGGGTTGCTCGTTGACTTCTTCGATACACAAAATCGCCCCCTGGGTGTTCACCTCCCAAGGCGTGCCCAAACTCGCCGCGACAACAGACAGGGTGCCTCCCGTGAGCCTTCCTTGCGCAACCCCTTTGGTGCCGGCGCGACCTTGCAACACGTTGGGCAAATCGAGTTCACCCCCGAGCAAGCGCAGCGTTTCCTCGATCTGCTCATCCGTTGCGCCCACCAACATGGGGCCGTGGATACCCACCAAACCTGCACAATTCTGCTGCCACAACAGCATGGCTGTAATGTCACTGAAACCCACCAAGGGCTTGGCGGCCCGATGAATTTTTTCTGCATCCAATAGGGGC
>PIVT01000017.1 GCA_003353845.1 Pseudomonadota bacterium
TTGACCTGGTCGATTGCACCATGGGAACGGACTGCTCCTCCTGTGATGAGCAACCTACCTGCGATGACATCAAAGATGTGGTGAAGATTCGCAGGGAAAAGAAAGACGATCTCTGGGCGTCTGGAGATCGAGAAGATTTGATCCAAGTAGAAGAAAAGACGGGGGAAGGCTGAGATGGCCGACAGGAAATCCAAACTAGTAGCCGTATGTGGAAAAGGGGGTGTGGGTAAGACCGCCTTTACTGCCATGTTGAGCAAGGTGCTCATGGAAAAGGAAGAGGCGGGCCGCTTGCTACTCATTGACGCAGACCCGGCCAATGGTCTTACCATGGCGTTAGATGCGCAAGTGAAGCGCACCATGGGCGAGGTGCGAGAAGAGATCATCGCCGCTTCGCGCCAAGCGACCAAGGCCGAGAAACATCAACTCACCGAGATGATCGACTACATGGTGTTGGAGGCTCTGACGGAGCACGAAAAGTACGGGCTGCTGGCCATGGGACGCAGCGAAAGCAAGGGGTGTTTTTGTCCTGTGAATAGCTTGCTGCGCGGCATGATCGAAGAGCTTTCAGAAAACTTTGACACCATTCTCATTGATGGCGAGGCAGGTGTGGAGCAAATCAATCGACAGGTGGTACGTCGCTTGGACTCACTGATCATCGTCAGTGATGCGACTTCTCGAGGGCTGCAAACGGCGGCTCTTGTAAAACACATGGTGGAACAGGACAAGGTGATCAAGTGTGGATCACTGGGCCTTGTGCTGAATCGTGTTCAAGCCAATGAAGATCTGGTCAAACGCGCTGCTGAAGAGGTGGGCGTTGATGTGTGGGGCTACATCCCTCAAGACGAAAACGTGGCTTATCACGATTTGGTGGGAAAGCCATTGACGGAGTTGCCCGCCGATTCGCCTGCGATGGCAGCGGTGAGTGAGATTGTTGAACGCGTTGTGTTGAGAACCTGAGGCGAATGATTGCAGGATTGGCTAAGGGAGTCTTCATGACTAGCGGGACGGAAGGATGACTGCAGAAGTTTTTGCGCTGACAGGCACTGCCGCTGTCTTGGCTCTTGTGCACACGATTTCGGGACCCGATCACTACCTGCCTTTCATCGGGATGGCCAAAGCGGAAGGTTGGTCTCAGAAGAAACTGGTTTCCGTGACCTTGCTATGTGGAACGGGTCACTTGGCCAGCTCTTTTCTGATCGGGGTTTTGGGCTTGGCTTTCGGCTTTTCCCTGGAGTCCCTCGGCTTGCTGGAAAGTTTGCGTGGCAGCATCGCGGGTTGGGGGTTGATCGTCTTCGGGCTCTTCTATTTGGCTTGGGGCCTGCGTTCGGGAATCAACGGGCAGATGCACGCGCATGTGCATGCACATGAGGGCACTGGTTTGCATCGCCATGGGCACTCCCATCAGGGCAATCACTTACACTTGCATGAGGCCCGTGTGATGCGAAGTGGTAGCTCGCGCGCTCTGCTGGCGATCTTCTTATTAGGGCCTTGCGAACCCTTGATCCCCCTACTGTTGGTCGCCGCGGTCACTGGGGGAGCGGCGAGTTTTGTCCTCGTCTTTACAGTTTTTGCGGCGTTGACCTTGGTGACCATGCTCGCCGCTGTTCTCATCGGAACCACTGCAATGCGCCCGGTGACTTTCATTCATGGCAGGCGTTACGCGCACGCACTGGCAGGAGCCACAATCCTGTTGTGTGGTCTCGCCATTGAATTTGGTGGGTTATAACCCTGCCTGGCTTACGGGATACCAGGGTCGAGTGATTGCGGTGCGCGAATCGAGATAGTGCGTCCCCCCGTTGACGTTTTTTCCTGAAGCATTCATAATTACAACTTCTGTCCAGCGGAGCAACGAAGGTCTTTTTCAGGCGGAGAGGCATGCGCTTTTACCTGGTAACAATCCTCATATTTCTTTTGAGCCCTGCGATTGAAGACATTGCGAATCGATCAATGTATAAAATCGAAGTGCGGCTGAATTTACCGGATCGCGACTTCCGGCCTCGGCCCGACCCCTTTTATCGCTACGAGCCCTCTCGGGCTTCAACCTGTGATGAGTTTGTCGAACTTCTCGTGGACAACTTCCTGAATAGCCCGGAGGAGCAAAGTCACATCGGCGGCAATATGCTGAATTCGAGAGATGAGCGACTCGCAGGGATACAGGATTTTAGACAGGAGTTGGTGGGGGGGTGGCAGGGCACAGAGCTCTCACGACACATTAACGGCCACGCGGGAGCGCTCCTTCGCTATGGCTTTGCCGGGCAGGTCGTGTCGCTGTTTTACATGCTGGTCGATGAGAGGCAGCGTCTGGATCCGGAGCCTCGATCCTTTGAAGTGGACGCCGAGCTCGCTGGAAACTTTGCCGGGCGCAAAGTTGCAGCACTGATTCACCGGGCCTCGAAAGATTGGCAGCGCCTGCAGACGGGCCGCCACGGCCAGCGCAGCCTTTCTCAAGTCTCCGAGGAGCTCTCCGCAGAGTTGTCCAATGTCTTATGTGACAAAAGCGCTGCTCTAGGGGGCCATGGATCTCTCAGTTTGTAAGGAAAAGGGCTGAATCCCGGAACTTTCCCATTGCGACTCTTTGACGCAGGTCTGCGGGTTGTGAGCGCCCCGGCGGAAGGGTACGCTCGTTTGACAAGCAGGCAGAGACCTGATCTTATTCCAGTGGTTTAATTGAGAAATCTCACAAATCCCTAGGTTGTTTAGTCGCCTAACCATCACCTATTTACAGAGGGCAAAACATGGCCATTGTCACCCGCGTTGAAACACCCGAAGGCAGCAGACGACGTCTTTCCTTAGCGAGTCCCGCAACCTTGGAACCCATTGGCGAAATCGAGGCGATGACGGCTGATGATGTGAAGGCCGCGCTTGAGACCGCGCGCAAGGTTCAAAAAGAGTGGGCAGCGCTGTCTTTCAAAGAGCGCGGAAAATACATGTTGCGTGCTTTGGAGATCCTGCTCGAGAACAAGGACGAATACATTGATGTGATTATGAGTGAGACGCCGAAGACAAGAATTGAAGCGCTCATGATGGACGTCTACGCCGCTTGTGACTCCCTTCACTATTACGGCACAGAAGCAGAGAAGATGCTTCGGCCCGAGAAGAAGCGACTCCACGGCGTGCTGTCTATCACGAAGAAGCTCACGGTAGTCTACAAACCATTGGGTGTGGTAGGTGTGATCAGCCCTTGGAACGGGCCCTTCATTCTGTCGCTGAATCCCACGGTGCAGGCCTTGATGGCGGGTAACGCGGTTTTGCTCAAGCCTTCTTCCGCCACAGCCTTTTCCGGCGGATTGGTAGGGAAACTTTTCGAAGCGGCGGGACTTCCTCAGGGATTGCTCACCGTTACCCAAGGAGACAGTTCCACAGGCCAGGCTCTGCTTGAAGTCGGTGTCGATAAGGTTTCCTTCACAGGCAGTGAAGATGTGGGACGTCACGTGGGCAAGTGTTGCGCTGAACGTTTCATTCCTTACACCCTTGAATTGGGTGGTAAAAACGCAGTCATTGTATGCGCTGATGCAGATTTGGATAACGCTGCAGCGGGTGCCATCGCCGGGAACTTCTTCAACGCAGGACAGTACTGCGGAGGAACCGAGCGGGTTTATGTGGTCGAATCTGTAGCCGACGAATTCATCAAGAAAGTTGTCGAGAGAGCCTCCAAGCTCAGGCAGGCCTCTGAAGGCGAGTTCGATGTCGGTGCCCTGTACACCGAAGCTCAATTCAAACTCGTCGAAGAGCATGTCGATGACGCGCGCGCTAAAGGTGCCACCGTATTGGTGGGTGGCCGTCGCAATCCCAACGAAAAGGGCCTTTATTACGAACCCACCGTGCTCACCGATATTACCGATGACATGCGTTGCTTGAACGAAGAGACCTTCGGCCCGGTTATGCCCATCATGCGTGTGCGGGATGAAGACGAAGCCATTCGCCTGGCCAATGATTGCAATTTTGGTCTGACGGGAAGTATCTGGACCAAAGACACCAAGCGTGGGTTCGAACTGGCCAAGCGCATGGATACCGGCAGCGTCGATGTCAATGACTTCCCGCAAACCTATGGTTCTGGAGAGGCTCCCTTCGGCGGCGTGAAGGCCAGCGGTATCGGGCAGGTAAACGGTCCGACCGGAATGCGCAGCTATTGCCATGCCCTGCCCATTCAGATCGATCGTTTTGGAGGCAAGCAAACTGCGGGGCATTACCCGGTCACGCCAAAAGCCGCTGAAGATCTCAGTAAATTTGTCGGCTTTTTGTGGGGTACCTGGTTTGGTCGCAAGATCTCCATGATGAGGATGCCGTTTTAAGTCGATGAACTCACGGTAAGTTGATTGAATTGAGTAGGTCCTCGTCGATCTTCTCTTTCACTGTTCGACGATCGAGTTGAAGCCGGCGCGCGACTTCCTGGTAGTTCTTGCATCGAGCGTAGTGTGCCGTGCAATATTGGCGAAGCAATTCATCGGCACTCAAATCGAGCTTCATCAAGATGCCTGTTAAAGCCAATCCGCCGGTCTGGCTTTTGTTCAACTGTGCCGAATCGTAAGATCCGCGAATCAGGATGCTTCGCACGCACTGCTCAAGTTCTCGAACATTCCCCGCCCACGGGTAAGTGGCACCAAGATTCTCCTCAATCCATTGGATACTTTCCTCGGCGAGATGCGCAGCCTCCTCGCTGCCGACGCTGCGCTCAGCCAATAAGCGAACCAGACGCATCAAATCAGACGGTTCTTCCTTTAGCTGCTCCTGTAGCGAAGGCGTCCGAATGACATCGCCAGCAATGCGGTAAAAGAAGTCACTCCTGAAATTTCCGGATTCCATTTCTTTTCCGAGGTCACGATGCGTGGCGGCAATAATCTTCCCTTCGAAATGGCGGATCTGGGTTTCACCGATGCGCTGAAATTCTCGGGTCTGCAGCAGGCGAAGCAACTTGACTTGAATGGCAGGGTCTAGCTCGCCGATCTCATCGAGAAAGATAGTTCCCAAAGGACCGCAGGTTTCAAACAAGCCCGGCCGGTTCTGGCTTGCACCGGTAAACGATCCCTTTACATGTCCAAAGAGTTCGGACTCAATAAGCGATGGAGACAGTGCGGAAAGATTGACCGGGTAGAAGGTGCTGGCGTAGTCGACGGAAAAGCGTTGCGTGTTTTCATTGAAAGTGATGTAGCGCGAAAATCCAATGGCGCGAGCGACAATCTCTTTTCCTGTTCCGGACTCCCCAATGATCAGCGTTGGAATGTCACCCATGTGTTGATACAAAAATTTCCGATAGCGGTCGGGGTTGTGCGTGAAGATCGACTCCCAGACCGAAGCGCGCAGTTCAGCCATGGGTTTTGAAGAGCCGCACAGATATTTAAAGATGTAATTAAAGGCGCGGCGGATTTGAAATCCCCAAGCAAACAAATGTGCGGGTTCGTTTCCGACAGGCAGTTTGACACCGGGGATGGATAGAAGAGAAGCGGCTTCCTTGGCGTAGCGCTGATAAGAGGGAACGTCGCGCGAGGCGAGCTCTTCCTTTTCGCTGCGTTCGATGAGTTTGTTGAACTCGTGATCGTACTGATGATAGAGGTGAAATCGGACAAGGCTTTCGTACTGGATGAGTTGTTCTTTGCTGGCCTCTTCTCCTTGGGCAAGACGGTCGCGCAGGAGTCGGACAAAAGTAGGAAGCAGTGCCTGGATCTTTTCAAGATTGGGATTGGTGACATCGGGATTCAAGCTGAGATGCCAGGTCTCACCCAAGTCCGTGTAGGCCTTCCCCAATGCCGCCTTTTCAAACTCGACGCGTTGGGGAACGAAGGGATTGCAATTGGCGAGAGCGGCCAGTGCGCGCAGGCGCTGGGATTCCGAGCGATTGAGGAAGGTCATAAGATTCCCTGTGAAAGATATAGGTATGTACGTATTGCGGAATCAGTGTACATAAAATGAACACTCATTCCGATCTTTCTGGTCAAGGGATCCCAGCCTGAACGTCTAAGTAGCTGTAAGTAAACATCTATTACGTGAGTCTCCGGGTTTGGCACGTCTTGTGCTCTTAGGGAGGGTACTGACAACCCAGGAAGGAGATGTTCAGATGACAAAGCTACAAAATCTTATCCACCGCGGAGGGATTCTCCTCTGCACCGTTGCTGTCTTTTCCATGAGTCACCTGGCCCACGCGGCCGGGACGCTTACCCCCATCGGATCTCAGCATGCCCCCATGCAGGTTGTGGATCATCACGTGGACATCGTCATGAACAATGGCTTTGCGCGCACGGAGGTCACGCAGACGTTCTACAACCCCAACCACGAAAACCTGGAAGCCGTCTATGCGTTTCCAGTTCCCAAGAATGCGAGCCTCTCCGAGATGACCATCATCATTGGTGAGACTGAGATTCACGGTGAAGTGATTGAACGCGATGAGGCCGAAGCCATCTATGAGCACGAGGCCAATAACGGAAACGATGCGGGTTTGGCCGTCAAAAATGAATACCTCACCTACGAGTTCCGTGTGTCACCGGTGCGAGCTCAAGATCAAACGCAGATGCGCTTCGTGTACTACCAACCGCTGGAAATCGATACCGGTATCGGTCGCTACGTGTATCCCTTGGAAGATGGGGGTACCGACGACGCGGGCAAGAGCTTCTGGCTCCCCAATGAAGAGGTGAAAGGAACCTTTTCCATCGCAGCAGAGATCAAGTCAGCCGTTCCCATCGAAGACGTTCGCATGCCGGGGTACGAGCAAGCCGCGCTCATCGATCGACTCGATGCGGGGCATTACCAGATTCGTGTCGATCAAGCGGGTAACGCACTGAGTCGAGATGTCGTGATTTACTATCGATTACCAGACGGATTGCCTGGCGGTGTGGAGTTGATTCCCTACCGCGCAAGCGATTCTGAACCGGGCACCTTTATGATGGTTGTCACGCCAGGTGTTGATCTGGCACCTCTGGCCAATGGCTCGGATTACGTTTTTGTACTGGATGTCTCGGGAAGTATGTCGGGGAAGATTGCCACCTTGGCCCGTGGGTTGAGTCGTGCACTTGGCGAACTCAGACCGGAGGACCGATTTCGGGTGGTGACATTCTCCAATCACACCAAGGACCTGACCCACGGATGGCGGCAAGCGACGCCGGACGAAGTGCAAGGGGCCATCGCGATTGTCGAAAACCTGAGTGTTGAGGGTGGAACCAACTTGTATGCCGGCATACGAGAAGGCTTGGAAAAGTTGGATGATGATCGAGTGACGAGTCTCATCCTGGTCACCGACGCCGTAGCCAACCAAGGAATTATCGAACCCAAGGCCTTCAGGGAGTTGATGCGGCAATACGATGTTCGCGTGTTCGGCTTTCTGCTCGGCAATAGTGGGAACTGGCCATTGATGCGAACCATTTGCGATGCAACCGGCGGTTTTTATGCCGGTGTCTCCAACGCCGATGACATCATGGGCCAACTCATGCTGGCCAAGAGCAAGATTACACACGAAGCCATGCACGATGTTTCTGTCAGGCTCAAGGGTGTGGACACGTTTGATTTGACCAATGACATGCCCAAAAAAGTCTATCGAGGCGAGCAACTGGTGATCTTCGGACGCTATGACGAGGCTGGAAAAGCAAAGTTGAGTCTGACTGCGCACATCAGCGGAGAAGACAAACTCTACGAGACGAACTTTGACTTTCCTGAGATTGCGACAGACAATCCTGAAATCGAACGCCTGTGGGCCATGAGCCAGATCGAGCAAATCGAAGATCAGGTAAACGCAGGTCTCTTGGATTCAACGGAAGGCAGTGATGCCATTGCCGACTTGGGCGTCGCCTATCAACTCGTAACCGACGAAACTGCCATGCTGGTTCTTCGTGATGAAGACTTCGAACGCTACGGCATTGACCGTGCGAATCGGGATCGCGTCGCCACTGAAAACCAGGCACAAGCTCGGCGCGCATCACAAACCGTGACCAACAACCGAGTGGATCGAAACGATCCGCTTTTCAATCTGCCCACCCCTTCCTTGGGAGGTGGCGCCCTCGATCCCTTCAGCGTGTTGATCGTTGCGGGGGGTGTCGGGCTCTGCTTGCGGCGAAGAAAAGATCAGTCAGGTGATGAGGAAGGTCATGTTTCACGGTAGTCCAATAGACGGGACGCGGGAGGTCGGCAAAGGGCTGGCCTCCCGCATTTTGGGTTCTCCTTCAGCATCGAGCGAGCTGCCGGTTTTAACGTTCGCCATCGCCTTGCTTTCACTGGTGATCTTTTGCATTCCCGGCATAGGTGAGTTCCTCGCCTTTGATCGAGTTGCTGTTGAACAGGGAGAGGTCTGGCGGTTGCTCACCTCACACCTGACACATTGGTCAGCAGAGCATTTGTTCTGGGATGTCCTGGCCTTTCTCATTCTGGGAATCGTATTGGAACGAACAGATCGCCCACTTTTCCTGGGCGTGTTGCTGGGTTCCGGTCTGAGTATCAGCCTGGCGCTGTGGTTTTTCAGACCCGAGATGACAGGCTATCGAGGATTGTCGGGGGTCGATTCCGGTTTGTTTGCGGCGTGGGTGGGAATCCTCTTGAGGAATGCGCAGAAGGACAGGGACCGGCTGCAGTGGTTCTTTGCAGTGGCCTTGATTGTAGGATTCATCGGAAAGATTTTTTGGGAGCTTCTAACGGCGAGCAACGTATTCGTCGACTCCATGGGAGTAGGTGTGGTGGGCGTTCCCCTGGCACACCTGGTAGGGACGGCGCTTGGCGGAACTCTTGTTATTCTTTTCCTGGGGGCGGCTCCTGCACTGACGGAATAAGCGTAGGAAGCGAGTCGGACCACGGGGGATTTCATGGCCATCGCAATTTGGGACAAGGCGTTAGACATCGCCAGGCAGACACCAGAAGCACGGCACAGGGGTGTCGATTTCCTGCGAGCCGCATCCATTATTGTCGTCGTTATTGGTCATTGGTGCATGGCCGCCCCCTGGGTTGATGAGAAAGGGGCTCACATTGCGCATATGCTGGGCCAGGCGGAATGGACCCAGTGGCTCACCTGGGGCTTGCAAGTCATGCCCATCTTCTTCTTTGTCGGCGGGTACTCCAATGGAATCTCGTGGAGCGCTGCACTGCGCGACGACAAGCCGTGGTCAGAATGGCTGGCGAGTCGATTGGGTCGCCTGCTCGCTCCTGCGTTGCCTCTCATTTTGTTTTGGATCGTGGCAGGCTTTCTGGCGATTCAACTTGGCGTTCCGATTCCCATGGTGCGTGTCGCTTCGCAGATTGCCTTGGTGCCGACATGGTTCCTGGCAGTGTATGTCCTTGCGATTCTCCTGGTTCCTTTGGCCTATCAAGCCTGGAGTCGCTTTGGACTTGTTTCCATATGGGTGCCCGTCGGGCTCGCGGTCATCATGGATTACGCGTACTTTGGCCTCGGCTTGAAAGGCTTGGGCTGGACGAACTTTCTCTTCGTATGGTTTTCTGTCCATCAACTCGGTTTTGCCTGGTTGCATAAGCGCGCGGCGGTAGGCGCGGGCGCTTGGTTCTGGTGCTTGGGTGGCTTGGCCCTGCTGGTGTTGATGACAGAATTGGGTCCCTGGCCGCGCAGCATGGTGGGTGTCCCGGGCAGTGAGGTCAGCAATACAACGCCGCCTCATCTTCCGATTCTGGCCTTGGCTGCATTTCAATTTGGTTTCGTTCGACTCATAGAAATCCGTCTCTCAACATGGTTGAAAAAAGAAGGTACTTGGGCAGGCACTGTTTTGATTAATGGAATGATCATGACCACCTTTTTATGGCACAGCACGGTCATGATGCTGCTTTATGGCATTGCAGTTTACTTCGGAGGACTTGGATTGCATGCCTATCCCGGCACGGGAACCTGGTGGCTGATGAAGGCGGGTTGGATCATTGCTTTTACCATCGTGTTAATTCCAGTTGTTGGAGTTACTTCTCGTTGGGAACGAATTGCTCGAACGGGGCCGCCCGTGGCGGGTGTACGCCAAGTGATGGGATCACTCTTCCTGGCAAGCGGACTGGCCCTCCTCGCATTTCATGGAGTTGTCAACAAAGACTCCGGACAGCTCTTGTACATCCCATTGCTTTTACCCTTCCTGGGTGCTTTGATTGCAGGGATTATTGGTATACGCATTAAGGGGGGAGGACGCTGATGTTTTTATGCCGCTATCAGTCTGATGGACAGCAAAACATGCTACATGCAGCGCATTTAAAATGGCTATTGATGGCCCTCCTGTTCAGCGTCGCCAGTTGCCAATCAGAGCCAGCCATCGTGTTGACTCAGCAGACGATCACGGTGGGTTGCGGGCGCTGTATCTTCGATATGGAAGATGTGGAAGGCTGTCCTTGGGCAGCTGAAATCGATGGGAGCCATTATTTGATGAGTGGCGCATTGCCGGATCACAATAGCCATGAATCCGATGGCATCTGCAACATGAGTCGTGAAGCGGTTGTCGATGGAGAGATTCGTGGGGAAGAGTTAGTGATCAGTAAGATGGTGCTTATGCCTGCCCAGGGGATCCCGGACAAGCCTCGCTTTGCGCCCGATGAGCAGCACTAGTCAGCCTTCCTATTCTTCCCTCCTCCTCTCCCCCTCTCTCCCTGTGCTCCTGTACAATTCATGACCCCGGCCTGGCGCCCGCTGTATAATTGGCTCGACACTAGCCAATAGTTGAGATGCGCAGCTTTCCTTCTAAGCCTGTGTTTTAAACAGGGATCCCGACCCTGTCCTGCCTTTGGCACGCCCTCTGCAATGTAAGTCTCCATACAGAATGACTTGGACCTACATATGGAAACGCCCTCGATGTCGAGGGCTCAGAGGAGATAAAAATGGGACGTATTCAACGATGGACTGCAGGCTTCTTTTCCCAAATCGATTCAGCTGTAACGAAAATTGAAAATCACGATGGTCTCGTCAGCGTCGCAATACGTGACGCGCAAGAGGCTCGCTCACGGGCTCGTGTTCAGCTGCAACGAGTTCGCAAAGATGGGGCGAGGCTACGCCAACAGGTGACAAAGCTAAAAGAGGCGGAGACTTCCTGGCATGACCGAGCCCTGCGTATCGGGAAAACAGATGAAGCACGAGCGCTGGAGTGTTTGCGTCGCAAAAAACTAGCAGCGGAGCAGTGTTCTGAACTCGAAGGGCAACTTCGAGAGCATCAAAAAACAGAAGTTCAGCTCGGCAAGGACATTGGTCGTATTGATGATCGCGTTCGAGAGCTGACGCGGCAACGCAATCTGCTGCGAACAAGACAGTCGAGAGCCGAAGCGTTGCGCCTGATCAATGACGGCGAAGTCTTCTCGACAGGCGATCTTGACGACATCCTGGATCGTTGGGAAGTCAAAGTCAGCACGTCAGAGTTTCAATCAGATCTCAGTTTAAACGACGACGATGATATTGAGGTCGGCTTTCAATCAGAGGAAGAAGTCGAAGATCTACGCGGCGAACTTCAGGAACTACTGGGAAATCCGCTGGAGTAATTAAACGCGGAACCTCTTTCAAGCAATGAGTATTGAAGAACACTTAGTTAAGGAGACTTATCATGACTTCCACGACGATTCACATGGAAACGGGCATCGAGGAAAATCAAGATCAAACAAGAACGGAGAGGGATCACTCGCTGGACTCAACTCCCACGCATGAAACCTCACACCAGACTTTACGGAGTCGAATCGAAAATTATTTCAGAGGGTTGAGCTTGCCTCAACTCATGAGAGGGTTGGGTGCGATCATCATCATCACCGCGGCGCTTGCGTTTATCCAGCAGAGTTGGAGCGTCGCCAATGTACTAACCCGCTATTATAGCTTTCTTGGATTTTCAGGATTGCTTTGCGCAGCAGGGTTTTTCTGCGGTGTGAGGAACGATGATGATCGAGGTGCCCGTACTCTGTTGACGCTCGCATCGGCGTTGGTCCCCGCCCTTTATGCGGTACTGGGTGGAATGCTATTACGCCATTTTAATCCACATGTCTCACCGCGTTTCGATGTCTTTGCTGCTCCGCCTCTCCCCCTGGCCTTGTTGGCAACCGGTATCGGAATCATCGTAACCGGCCTGATTGCCTATTTCTCGTTCCGCGTTTTGGCACGCAGCGAGGCCAAGCAAATTGCCCTCCTGTATATGGGAGCCAATGTGCTGTTGCTATTGCCCGTTCGAGATCCAAACTGGATCGCAGCCATCGGAGGGATCGCAGCCCTGACTCTCATGAACTTTGATCGACGCCGTTTAAGCCCTAGCGCGAGCATGAGGACCATCGAAGGATATTTCGTTCGAGCGATGTTGATCGCACCAGTATTGCTGGTCTTCGGGCGCGTGGTTTACCTGTACGAAATCACCGCTTTGCTTTGCAGTGTGGAATGCGCCTGTGTCGCATGGGTTCTGTTCCATCTGGCAAGTCAACTCCGTGAGAAAAAGGCCCTGGCCATCACCTTGGAGTGGATTGGATTCGGTGTGAGCAGTGTCGCAGTCGTTGCGGGTCTTGGTTTCGTCAACGAGATTGTTCGGATTCCAGCAGAGTTGGTTGTGCCGCTGGTCGCTCTCCCTGTTTCAGCACTTATGGCCTTTGTGGCTCACAGTGGTTCTGTGGGCGGGAGGGCACAGCGCAGATCAGCAGCTCTATTGGCCACCGGAAGTATGCTGCTTTACTTGAATGCTGAGTCGAGCTTGTTGAGCGCCTTCCTTTGCCTGACGGTCGCCTTGATCACAACGGTTTATGGATTCAAGACGGAGGAGAAGATCCCCTTCGCCATTGGCCTGGTCGGTGTGGTTGTGTCTTTGCTTTATCACGTGCGGATTGCAGTTGATTTCTACGCCCTGGGTGCCTGGGGATCCTTGGCTTTTGTGGGAGTGGCCGTCGTGCTGGCTGCATCCTTCTACGAAAAAAATGAAAAGCTGGTACAGGCACGAGCTATTGCTTTGAAATCGCGATTCCAGGAGTGGGGCGCCTGAGGGGTATCACATTTCCATGTGAGTCCACCCGAGTACAATGAAAGGAGGCATGTAAAGTAGATAGCGGGGCATCGTCGAAAGAGGATGTCCCGCTATTTTTGTAAGAGCTCGAACTAAAAGACGACAGTCTTTCCGCCATGGACGATGATACGCTCCTCAAGATGTGCCCGAACAGCTCGGCCGAGAGTAATGCGCTCCATGTCACGTCCTTTTCGAATCAAGTCTTCAATATTATCAATGTGAGAACAGGCGATCACTTCTTGCGCAATGATGGGGCCCATGTCGAGATCGGATGTGGCGTAGTGTGCTGTGGCCCCGATGAGTTTGACGCCACGTTCATGAGCTTGGTGATAGGGTTTAGCGCCCATAAAAGCTGGAAGGGTGCCGTGATGAATATTGATAATTTGACTCGGGAATTCTTCGATAAACATCGGGGATAGAATTTGCATGTAGCGAGCCAGTATGACGAGATCGATATTGTTTTGTCGGAGCAACGCAATCGCAGCCAACTCTTGCTCGGCCTTGTTTTCTTTGGTGATTGGAAAAACTTTGTACGGGATATTAAAGCTTTTTGCGACGTGCTCGAGATCAGGATGATTGGATATGACAAGAGGGATTTCGCAATCGAGCTCACCGAGTCGATGACGAATCAGAAGGTCGTAGATGCAGTGCTCAAACTTCGAAGTGAAGATCGCTACACGCGCTTTCTCATCGGCGAAGGAGAGGCGCCATTTCATTTCAAGCGGCAAGAGTCGCTCACCCAGGAGTTTCTCGAACTGCGAACGAGTTAGATCCAGTTCAGTGGCATCGAAACGAAGGCGTTGAAAAAACATGCCCGCTTCAAGATCAGTGTGTTGCTGAGTGTCGATGATGTTGACGCCATGATCAGCCAGGGTCTGCGCCAGTGTCGCAATGAGCCCTTTCTGATCGGGGCAAGAAACCACCAGGGTTCCGACAATTTGAGCGACCTGCTTCGTCTGAGTCATGTTTTACCTTCGACTGCTATTCCTTGGGCAACTTTCCAGAGGCTGAAGATTATCGCAGACAGCAATGTTTTGGCCCTTATACTGAAATTTGATGAGACAAGTATTGCAGTTTGTCTCGCATGAAGGTATGGTGATACAAAATACGGGATATGTCTCACATCCGGGGCCCACATAGCTTTCAAGCGGAGAAGATCACCATGGAAGAGCACGACGTCATCATCATTGGGGCCGGGCACAATGGCCTGACGGCAGGCGTAGAGTTGGCGCGCGCCGGTCACAGCGTACTGGTCCTTGAGAAAACGAACTGGCCCGGTGGACAAGCCGCCACCAAGGAGCTCTTCAAGGGGTTCAAGCACAGTGTGGGTGCGTGGGCCTTACTGGTCTTCCGCGAGGAGATGATTAAGTACCTGGAGATCGACAAAGAAGGTTTTGAACTGATTCGCCCATCGAGTTCTTTCACGGTGTTTGGTGATCCAGAGGATACGCCCTTCATTGGCTATACCGATCCCATTGATCTGGCGAATCACCTCTTGGAAGATCATGGCGAGGATGCCATGGAAGCCTTCTCCGAACTGGGAAGGTACTTCTCCTACTTTAAAGAGATGTTTGAAAAGTACATCGATGAAACTCCGCCAACCTTAGAAGAAATTATCGCCGCTGCTCCGGATGAAAAAACGCGGGAAATCTTAGCCTCACTCTCTTATGGCAGTGCCATTGAGGTGATGCGAAAGTTCTTCAAAGAACCCGGCAAGCACGGTTGCATTCTTGGCTCGCTCTCAGCTTCAGCGATTGATGGTACACACATGGGCCCCTTTACCAAAGGGAGCGCATTGTCGTTGTCCTATCACTACTGCGCTGGCGATACTTACGATTTCAAGATCCCTAAAGGTGGTATTGGCACCTTGTCTTCCTCATTAGAGAAAGTGTTCAAGAGATATGGCGGGGAAGTCCAATACAAAGCGCAGGTGGAAAACTTTATCATTGAAGATGGGAAAGTTACCGGGGTAAAGCTACGCAATGGAGATGAGCTTCGAGCCAAAGCGGTGATCTCTACCCTGGATGCGCAAAGTACGTTCTTACGTTTGTGTGACACACAGGCGCTGCCAACGGATTTTGTGAGCTCTGTCGAAGATATCGAATATACGAATGGATATATCCAATTGCATCTGACCATGAAGAGTCTCCCGACCTTTGCAAACCAACTGGAGTTTGTGAACGGAACAGAGAAGAGTTGGCTAGTCGCCTATATTCAATCGCCTGAGCAGTTGCACGGCTGCTGGAAGCAATACCAAGCTGGCGAGGTCCCTGATAATCCGGCGGTCTACTGCTACTTCCCGTCTCAGCTCGATTCCAGTCTGGCTCCAGAAGGTTTCCACACCTGTACGATCTTCTCGCATTATTTCCCTGCGGACATCCCCAAGGGACAGCACAATGAGATGAAAGAGTTGATGGTAAAGCGGGTGTTGGACCGTATGGAAACGGTTGTTCCAAACTTCCGAGAATTAATCATGGATCAAGTCGTCTTCACACAGGAGTACTTCGAAAAAACCTTCGGTACCACTGGCGGTGATTTTGCCCAGGGTTTGCTGCATCCAGGACAGATGTTTGGTGACAGGCCCGTCCCCGGCTGGGCCAACTACGAAACGCCCTTGGAGAACTTGTTCATGGCGGGCGGCGGTTGCCATCCTGGCCCGGGTGTAACTTGCATCCCTGGACTTAACGGGGCGCGTGTTGTGATGGGAAAAATAGGTGCTGCGTCGAAGTCTGAGACATCTCAGGTAGCTTAAATAAGCAGGCACTGCCTGAATCGTAAGGTGAAGTGAAATAGGTATGGCAACGAAAATTACTGAAGAGTGCATCGCCTGTGGCGCGTGCGAAGATGAGTGCCCCAACACGGCGATTTCCTATGCTGAGGCTGCCGATCTATTTGTGATCGATCCAGCGCGCTGCACCGAATGTGTGGGGCATGACAACGAACAGCGCTGTGCCGCCGCTTGTCCGCCGGATGTTTGCGTGCCCGACCCTGCACATGTAGAAACTGAAGCGGAGCTATTTGATAAGGTGAAGACACTTTGGTCAGAGCGGGCAGATGAATTTATCTTGGATGATTCGACCTCGCACTTCCGACTAAACCAGGCTGGATAAAGATTTTATGAGTGAGTTCTTCTCCGATTTGAATCCGTTTGTTCTCTGCATTCCGCTCATCAGCGCGTTCATCGGATGGTTTACCAATTGGCTTGCTGTGAAAGCGACACTCTACCCCGTCGAGTTTATAGGTATCCCGCCAATCTTTGGTTGGCAGGGGCTTGTGCCAAAAAACACGGAGGAGATGTCGAAAAATTTCAGTGTGTTGATCCGCGACAAGCTCATCGATGTAGAAAAAATATTTTCGGATATTGAGCACGATGAGAATGAAGAACTGGATAAACTGGTTGATGAAATTGCAGAGAAGGTCCTCGAAGAGTTCTCAACAAATCTCGCTGCCGACAAATGGGATCGGGCGAGTGATAAACTTAAGAATTACATCGAAAAACTGGTTCGGCGAAATGTGCGTACAGTGGTTGAGGAGATCCTCAAACGCATGGGGCGTGAAGCGAAGGACTTCATGGATATTCGAAGCATCGTCGAAGAGGCGATGATGGTAGATCGGGGTTTGCTGGGCCGCGTCATGGTGGAAATTGCCAACCCGGAGTTCAAGTTCATCGAACTGTCCGGGCTTTGGTTTGGTTTGTTCTTTGGCTTCTGTCAGATGTTGATTTGGATTTCCTATCCCGCCAGTTGGGTGCTGCCCGCCGCAGGATTCTTTGTTGGCGCCGCTACCAATTGGATGGCGCTTACTCTGATCTTTGAGCCCAGGGAGCCGAAGAAGATCGGACCCTTTGTGTTACAGGGCTTGTTCATCAAGCGCCAGACAGAGGTAGCCGAGAAATTTGCAGACGTAATCGTGGGAGATGTTTTGACCGGGGATAACCTGATCAAGCATTTGACCGAAGGAAGCTCACGAGATGCGGTACTGGAGATTATTGAAAGCCAGGTAGATACCAGCATGAAAGAATATGAGCGCGATACCATGGTGGCCATGCTGGTTTCCAAGGAAAAGCTTGCAGAGGCCAAGCGGGACTTGAAGGTGCGCGTTCAGGATGCCGACCTGGGAGAGGGCGGGCCGGTACAAGCTTTTGCTGACCAATCGGAACGAATCCATGCCCAACTCAAAGATAACCTGCATGCTTTAGACGCAGATGAGTTTGGTGGCGTGTTGCGTCCTGTCTTTCAAAAAGATGAGTGGAAGTTGGTGGTGGCTGGAGGCGTCATTGGCATCGGCATCGGTGTCTTGCAGGTGGTTTATCTTTTCGGCGGTTCTTTCTAGATTCGCGTTTAGAGAAGCCGCCCTATCCCCCGGCGCGGTCACTTAATTGTAAGCTAATGACGCCGATGACAATGATTCCCAAGGAGAGCAATTTCCATAAGTTGGCCGACTCCTGAAACCAGACGATTCCGATGATGGCGATGAGTCCTATGCCGACTGCACACCAGACGGCATAGGCCACACTGATTTCGATCTCTCGAACGGCCAGGGTGAGAAAGCCGATACTGGCGCCATAACAGACAAAAATGGCGATGCTGGGGCCAAGGTTTTTGAAGCCCTCAGATAACTTCATTGAAGTTGTGCCGGTGACCTCAAACAGAATTGCCAGGAGTAAGTAGATCCAAGCCATGCGGCCTCCGCGGGCAGCTTCAGTTTTTGCGTGCCACGAAACAACCCTGCGCGATTTTACCCGCTTTGGCAAGTTCACCCAAGAAAGCCATTTCTCCCCCAACGGCTTCGAGCATGCCCAAATCAAAGTTGAGGATACGCAGGGCGTCGTAGGTGAATTGCTTGTCGATCATTTCCATGTACAGGTCCACATAAGATGCGAAGCGCTCGGTGTCTTGCGCAATTACCACCTCGCAACCCTGCTCTGTCAGTAAGTTTTTATAACCAGGAATGCTCTGGACATTGGGAAACTTCATAAAGCCAAGGAAGCGAGCGGCCTCTTCTTCGCTGAGGCCCGCGGGCCCTTCGACCCAGTCGGTGAAGGCAATCACGCCACCGGGCTTGGTGATTCGAACAGCCTCGGCGATGAGCTTGGGCTTGTCGACGACGTAACACCAAGCATCTTCACCCCAGACAAAATCAGCATTCCCGTCGGGCAGACCGCTTTCGCACACATCGGCTTGAACGAATTCCATGCGATCGGCGAGACCTTCTTCGGCGCACCGATCCTTTCCACGTTCAATGACAGTTTGCGTTGTATCTACTCCAACCATGGAGGCCACATTTCGGAAGTGAGCGAGGAAGCGCATTCCTGCACCGTTGCAACAACATAAATCGACACCGCGCTGACCTTCGGTAATCCCAGCCTGCTCGGCGAGGTCCATGCTGGATTTAAAACCTCCAATATGAATCTGGTGACCCATGATGAGTTCCCAAAGATCGCCTTCGGCACCATCATAAACGGCTCGGACATCTTCGATGCTTATAGTAGAGTTACCTGTCATCTTGGAGTTTCCTTGGTTGGGGCTGAGGGGATGATTTAAAATTCTACTTCGAGCCTGCCAAAGAGGGTGCGCCCGGGGCGAATAGGCAATGTAGTGACGTCTTCACGGGCCAGGTCAGTCGCATTTTGGCTGTTCGATTCTAATAGGTTATCGCCGTACAGAATTAGTTTCGTGCTGTAACTTGTATTCAACTGCAGGAGCTTGTTGAGGTTGAAGGCGATGTTTGCGCTGAGGTGAATATAGTCGTCATTCTTTCTATTAATAACTGCTGCGGAGTTCCTCTCCTCATAGTCATCGAAGTAGCTGCCGAAGACTCCGAGTTCGACCCCCTGTTCGCAATCGTAGCTCAGTCCCAGTTTGGCCATGTTTCTCGGGGTAACCTGTGCGGTTCTCTTGTCCGAATCATTAAAGCTGGATTGGTGGGAAATAGAACCGATGGCTCGTAGATTTTCTGCAACCCTCCAGTCGAATTCAAACTCGACACCCTGGTAGCGGCTCTTTCCTTTATTGAGGTAGGAGATGGGGCCACTAAAATCCAGATCGATACTATTGTCTTCGGTGCTTCGGTAGTAGGTCACCGAACCCAAGAACTCGCCGCGGGTGTAGAATATCTGTGCATCGAAGGTTTTGATGGTTTCCGGGTCGAGGTCATCCTTGCCGACAAAGGGGATATCAGGAATGTTGACAAAGCGCTCAATTGCGACGGCCTCACGGAAGGCCTCGCCATATAATAATTTGATTCCCCAATGATCCCAGAAGCTAAAGGTGGCTGCGAGTCTTGGTGAGAAATTGGGGTCGGCACCCGCAGGTTCGTTGTATTGCCCGCCAGCCGCCAGCCGAATGCCGTCGCGCGGACGGTAGATCAGTTCGGCGTAACCGCGGCCAATATAGTCAGATCCTTTATCTCGAGGACTGTTGTCTCGCTCCCAACTCAGCCGCTCAACGACGGCACCCGTGGTTAGATTCAGTTTTTCAGTGAGGACGCCGTATGCAGTGGCCTCAAGAAGAACGTCTTTACTGCCGTTCTCATTATCATCCCTTTTTGTGGCACCGATCTTATTACCTGTTTTCGCGTCGAACTCGTTATAGGTAAGGTCGAGATCCATTTTCCAGTCTTGAGTAAAGGAATGTTTGTACCCAGCGTTGATGAAGCGACGCATTAGCTTCACATCATCTTTTGGCCAGAAGGGTTCTGTTCCCAGGTCGTTGCTGTTGGTGTGGCTCTCAAAAAATTCTACGGATAAATCCTCGTAGGTAGCTCGCGCTGTTGCCGCCCAAACCTCTTGTTTGTAATCCATGGTGTCATACACCCCGGACGGATCCTTCGCCTTGTATCTCCAACCATCCATGTCGAAAAGTTTTATACCGCCAGATAGGTCGAGATCAGTGACCTTTGTAGAGCCGCTGGCGTCGAGTATTTTTGTTCCATGGGATCCATAGGAAATTGTGGCCTTGCCTGTGGGCTCATCCATCGGTCGCTTGGTTACGATATTCACGACGGAGGAAAAGGCGCCGGACCCATGCAGTACGGATCCCGGCCCGCGAATGACCTCAATAAAATTAATCAGGCTGAGTGGGAATCCGTCATAGATGGGAGAGTTCACTCCGCCATTATAGGTTTCGCGCATAGGACGTCCGTTCAACAACACTAATGTTCGTGTGTCGGTGACGGCATGTTGTGAGCGAACGGAAGTGACGTTGTTGCGGAAGAGATAAAGAGAAGGTATTTCGACATTGGGTAAGCGCCGCAGTAAGTCCTGCAGATTATTGGCACCCATGAGGGAGATGTCTTCAGCGGTGATGTAACTAACAATTCCCGGCGACTCGAAATAGCTTTCCTTTGTTTTTGAGGTCGCACTTAATAAGGGTACGCGCAGTAGTTCGGGGAGGGAGAGTTGGAGTAGCTCTTCTACGGGGGTGCCGATTTCGTACTGCGCCAAGTGGGTCCCAGCCGAGGCTTCGGCAAGAGGGCCGGTTTTTCCGGGCTCAGCCGTCGCCAAGCTAGATGCGAGAAAAGGCAGAAGGACCGCGATGACGTGGGAACTGCGCTGCATTGGTATTTTGCTAATCCCTTCGTTCACAATCCTGTGCGAAATTCGGAGCCTTCCAATACTGCAACTGCTGATTCTCTCGAGAGAATTTGTTTCCTGTCGCGTTCAGTATCTTACTGGTGAAGGTACCCACAGGGCTAGGGGAAGATGGCTCGAACACCAAATTTAATGTTGAGAATATTCGGTAAGTTGCAGGAAGGTTGATCTGAAGAGAGGACATCGGCCGCAGATTTTCCGGCCCGTGATCCGGTTTTGCCATAAAGTTGTAAATTGCTGAATAATAAAATGATTCATCGGGATTCGGGCCGTTGGAGGCCCGGAGAAATGGGAACGACAAGGAGGTGCAGCATGGAAATTTTCGACCTTGAGAGAGATGTCCAGCCCAGATCCAGGCTTCTCGTCAAAGGGATGCATGGCCTGCTGGTCGTCCTCTTCTTTGGCATGCTGGGCTGTGACGCTGAACTCTTGGAAAAACCTGTTTCTGAGCAGCTTGACGATGAGCTCGCCGTCGAGATCCGAGAACGGGTCACGGAGTTCTATGAGAAGGCCCGCGAGTCAGGCGAAACCGTGCCCGATGACGTTCGCGAGTGGGTTGAGGGCGATATCGATCGCATGGGGACTTGGGAGTACAAAGTGCTGCGCGTGGACGGCAGCGATCCGGAGCCTCTCGAAGAGCAATTGAGCGAGTTGGGAAAAGAGCGCTGGGAATGTTCTATGACGGCCTATCCGAAACCCCAACTAACCATTCTTTGCAAACGCCCGGCGCGCAGCTATATCAAGATGCTTCCCTTTAAGGATGTTCTAAGACTCTTTCCTGTCGGAGACGGAGGCGGGGAGTAGGGCGCTCGTGAATAGTCCGGGTTAAGGCGTGACGGTTGGCGACAGGGAGAACACCCCGAATTCTTCAATACTTATTTTTCGATTGATGGGTGAGGAGACGTCGAGACGTGCCTCCAGGCGATAGGCAAATTGATTGCGGGGTTGTTGCAATAAGTCGGTGATCAGCCGGAGGCTCCCAAGCATATTTGTTGAGGCGACGATATCGAAAGAGCCCTCTGTGTAGCCCTCTATCGTCGGGATACTGTTGGAGACGCCACTCAGCAGCATGTGATTTTCAAAATAGATGTCGTACACCATTCCCTTGGAGGCCAATGAGCTGCCGTTGGGGTTTCGAATCACAAAGCCAAGTCGAAAGCGCTGTGAAAAGCCATCAGCGGGCAAGGGCGTGACGGAGACCAGATTCAGCGTGGGTTTCTCGAAGGACACTCCCAACGGTGTGGTGCAGGATTGCAGTAGCGGGAAAACACCTAGAAGGGCTACTAGGGCCCAGCAGAAGCTGCTTCGAGGCCAGCGATTGACACGTGAGGGCACAGACTTTGTGGCGTTCTGATGGCGACAGGGCGGGTAGTTGTTCGAGGAAGCCATTTTTAGAAAATATCACATGTGTTGATTCTCGCACGAAGTTGGCGTTATGTTCTTCCTCCCCTTGAACAGGCAGGGAATAGACCCTGGTAAATTGTTCGTACGGCTTTAAAGGAACCCCCTATGAATCAACGGAAAATTCAACATCTCGCTCTCACGGCATGCCTCCTTTTGGGCATGGGCTGCACTACACCTGTTTTGCCATCGCATAGTCAGATCCAGACATCGCCGTTGACGTTCGCGGCGCGCGCGAAGAACAAAGTATCCCATCTCTTCGTCGTGACCGATTCCTCGGGCACGATGTTCAGCGAGCAGACTTATCCTGAGGCCAAAGCCTTGACACAGAGCTTTGTTCCAGCAATGCCCGCATCCCCTCCACAGTATCAGGCTTCGCTGATTGGTTTTGGTGGACAAGTGCAGGAAGGGAAAACTTTGAGTGCCTTTGATCGTGCGGCCCTCCAGAGCGCGGCGGATAACCTCCGGTTGATGGGTGACGTGGCCGGTTTGGGTGGGACCACGCCTTTGGATCAGATTTTTCAAAGCATCACCAGCAGGGTGGCGGAAGAAAAAGGACTGGTTGCGGTGTTGATCTTCTCGGACCATCAACCAGATTCCGAAGCGCGTGCCATGGCTGCAGCAGAAGAGCTGGTCAATTCTTACCGCGATGAAGTTTGTATTCATACCGTCCAGGTAGGGACTTCGGCGGAAGGCGCAGCCTTTGCACAGTCATTGAGTGATTTGACGAGCTGTGGTTCTTCGAGGTCTGGTTCGGTGTTGAATTCTGCGGTTGCCTTTAATGACTTGGCGAAAGATGTGTTTGTAGGCGGGAGCACTGTCGCTCGCAGCGTCCCTGCCCCCGCCCCCGCTGGCGCTGACCCCTGCAAGGGTGACCTCACTCTCCGCGGAGCCACTTTTGAATTTAATAGGGCGGTTCTGCACAGCGATGGTCGTAGCCGGTTGGAGCCTGTGGCTGCGCAGTTGAATCAATGTGCCGATGTCCAAGTCGAGATCACGGGGCATACAGATTCCGTTGGAAACAACGCCTATAACCAGGATTTGTCGGAGCGACGCGCCAACGCCGTGAAAAACTATCTGGTTACTTTGGGCGTTGACCCTGCTCGCCTTCGAAGTAATGGGCGGGGCGAGGATAGTCCTGTGGCTTCGAATGAAACTGATGAAGGACGCGCACAGAATCGCCGAGTCGATTTGCACCCCGTGAAAGCGGAGTAAGCTGATTCGCAAGCGAACGCATCCAGCGAGGCTTTTCACAGTACGTAAAGCCTTGGTCATCACCGCGCTCGTCATCGCAGCCCTTTGGCTCTTTGATGAGGGCGGTGACCCGGCCGTGGAGATCGCATCCGGAATAGAGAGTTCGAACGCAAGCGTTTACTTTTCGTCCGAGGCCATTCGGCCCGAGTTTGTCGACACCGAGAGAGAGCCCTGCTCTTCCTTCGAGACAAACCGCAACGCCTACTTTGGCGCCCTGCATATTCATACGGCCCAATCCTTCGATGCCTACGTCTTTGGAATGCGGAATCGGCCTGCCGATGCTTACGCCTTTGCGCGAGGGGAAACGATCTGGTTGCCTCCGCAGGATGAAAAGGGGAAGGGGACACGAGCCGTGCGTTTGTCGACGCCTTTAGATTTTGCTGCTGTGACAGATCATGCGGAAAATCTAGGTGAGGTCCTGTTGTGCATGGATCGAGAGAGCGTGGCCTATGACACTTTGAACTGTAAAATTTATCGGCTGGAAACTCCGCTTCCCGTTCCGGAGCTACTCAGGCCTATTGTGGGTTTGCTGAGCCTATCGTTTCACGGAAGGGAGAGAGCCGCAGGCATTTGTGGAGAAGATGGGACCGCGTGCATTGAAAAAGCGAACACGGCCTGGGAGGAAACCCAGGTTGCCGCAGAAGAAGCGTACGATCGATCCAGTGACTGCTCATTTACGACCTTTGTCGGCTACGAATATACTCTGGCCGACGGCGCGTCGAACCTGCATCGCAATGTTATTTTCGCCAATGGCACAGTTCCCCCCTCCCCATTGAGCTCCAAGAATGCACCGAGGCCAGAAGACTTGTGGAGCTGGTTGCAGGAGCGATGCATTGATAGTGACACGGGTTGTGACGCACTGGCCATTCCGCACAACTCCAACTGGAGCAATGGGCAGATGTTTTATCCGGACTGGTTTAAAGACCGACCCATGGAAGAGCAGGTTGCACTGGCCACGCTGCGCCAGAAGGTAGAGCGCTTGGTTGAGGTGATGCAGGTGAAAGGAGATTCCGAGTGCCGATCGGATCTCTATGGCGTTTCCGGCGCACCCGATGAATTCTGTAACTTTGAAAAGCTCCGCCTCCCGCAAGAACGCGCAGAGGATTGCAAAGAAGGTTATGGCACGGGTGGCATGATGCTGCGCGGATGCATTTCACGTTGGAGTTATGCCCGCTACGGCTTGATTCAAGGGCTAGAGGAGCAGCGAAAACTGGGTGTGAATCCTTTTCAGTATGGATTGATTGCCGCTTCAGATACACATAATGCTACCGGCGGAGCCGTCTCGGAGCAGGATTATCAGGGCCAAATCGGACAAGATTTTTCGCCAGAGCGACGCTTGATTTCCAACGTGGGTGTGTTGGGAAAGATCGCGAGCAGTTCCCCTGTGCGTTACAACCCGGGCGGCGTGGCGGGTCTTTGGGCTGAGGAGAACACACGCGGATCTCTATTTGCCGCCATGCATCGGCGCGAGGCCTTCGGCACAAGTGGTCCGAGAATTGTCCCGCGGTTTTTTGGCGGATGGAACTACGCGGAAGATTTGTGCCAGGACAGCGCCTTTGTCGAAGCGGGATATCGGGGAGGCGTTCCCATGGGTGGAACCTTGTCCGCAGCGCCTTCGATTCAACACGCTCCGGTGTTTGCCGTAAGTGCATTGAGAGATCCTTCGTCGACAGGTGGTTCCTTGCAGCGTATTCAGATCATTAAAGGTTGGATGGACGATCAGGGTGTGATGCAACAAGAAATCTACGATGTCGCAGGGGATCAAAACCAAGGGCTGTCGGTGAATTCTAAAACTTGTGAAGCTCGTGAGCCCGGGCATGCGAGTCTGTGTACGGTTTGGCGGGATCCTACTTTTGAACCGAAGCGTTCAGCGATGTACTACGCACGAGTGCTAGAGACTCCGAGTTGCCGGTGGAGCACTTACCAATGTAATAGCTTGCCCGAAGACCAACGCCCGGAGAGTTGTTCGGATCCCACCTTGCCCAAGGTCATTCAAGAGCGTGCTTGGACTTCGCCCATTTGGTATCAGGCGCAATAATCTTCTTGGACCGAGGCCGGGGATAGACTATCCCTTCAGTGCTTGAACGGCGTCATCGATCACGTCGATGGTAAAATCGATATCTTCATCGCTATGTACCGTAGAGATAAAGAATTTTTCATGTCCCTTGAGAACTCCACGGTCGATCAATTCCTGTAATAACTGAAAATTCAACATGGGGTTTGAGGCTTGGGAGGAGCGGAAGTCAAAAATTTCGCTTTCCGAAAACCACGGTTGAAAAGCAGGGGGCTCGCCTAGCACCTGCGCAGGGATACCGGCCTTGTCCAAGCTTTTTTGTAAGGCATTTTTAAGCTTCGTCCCTTTTGCGAAGACCGACTCATAAACGCCTTCGCGTCGCAGCTCTTTTAATGCGGCCAGCGCAGCGGTGCAGGAAATAGGATTGCCGCTATAGGTTCCCGTGAGCGATACGTAGTTGCCAGTGATGCGGCGAATGCCCTCGGCAAATTCCATGATATCCGCTCGGCCGCAGACGGCTGAAATGGGGTGCCCGGCGGACATGCTTTTGCCGATCGCACATAGATCGGGTGTGACACCGTAGTACTCTTGCGCACCGCCGTAGGCCAGACGAAAGCCCGTGACCACCTCATCAAAAATCAACGGGATCTCATGGCGCGCGGTGATTTCACGCAGCCCTTCCAGGAACCCCGGTTGGGGTGGGATCGTGCGCTGCATAGGTTCGACGATGACTCCCGCCAGGTCGTCACGATTTTTTTCGATGATGTCGACGGTGAGGTCCAGGTTGTTGAACGGTGCAACCAGGACGTCTTCCTCAACCGATTTTGGGATGCCCTCAGAGTTTGGTACGGGGGCGGGATAGGCCTTGGTTTCCTTGGTCCATTGGTTGCTCATGAGCACGTGATCGCCCTGCCCGTGATACCCTCCTTCGAACTTCAGGATCTTATCTCGTTTTCGAAACGCGCGAGCCAAGCGAATGGAGAAGAGGGTGGCATCCGACCCTGTATTCCCAAAGCAAATCTTTTCCGCACAGGGCACGGCCTTGACGAGTTCTTCAGCCAGAAGAATGGAAGGTTCGTTGGGTAGGAGAAAGCTGCTGCCCCCTTCAAGGGTTTCGCGCACGGCTTTGACGATGGCAGGGTGGGCATGACCGAGAAAGATGGGTCCCGATCCGAGCAGGTAGTCGATGTATTCATTGCCGCTCATGTCCGTAATTTTCGATCCGTGTCCTTCCTTAACAACGATGGCGGATTCCAAGGACATGGTGGGCGTGCGTGCGCAGGCAGGCAACAATTCAGCAGCCATATCGATTAATTTTTGCTCGTATCCATCACGCGGAATTCGTTGGAAGGGTTTTCTCATGGTTGCGATCTCCTAAAGCATCTTTCTACTACTGCCTGCAAGCCGATGAGGTGGGAACGTTGCCAAGGCATGGAAGGTATTCCTATCGAAATAGAAGAGAGTGTAAACGAGCTAGTTGTTTAACAGGGGTGTCAACGGAAATCTGGATGCCATTGAGCATCCGAAAATCGAGCAACTCCAAGTAGCATCCAATTTCGTTGCGGGTGTCGAAGTACTTAAACTCGAAACCAAGTAGATTACCGATACAGACGCCACCCGTGACGGCCGTCCGAATGCCCTCACGATGGAATTGCTGCTCGATCTCCCGGCTTCCATTTTGGTAGATGCCAACATGATGCAGGACATGCTCTTGGCCTTGAAGGGCATCACTGTAAAACGTCGTACCCTGACCCGGGCCAAGGAATTCAACTTGGTGCTCCCCTGCGTAGCCAAGTGCAAAGTCAATTTTGCAGCCCTTGCGCCGCTCCCCATCTTGAACCCAATTAGGTGCATTGATGTTTGCCGGAAGAAACGGGCCCGAACCAAAGGCTTGCACTGCTGCGCATTCCGTCTGAACGTTTTGGCAGGCGACGCCATACTGATGCGCCTGCAGTAAGCCAAAGCGATCGCGGAAGTCGTCACTGAGAATGGAATCGAAAGAGGGGAGGTTGTAGGTGCTTAGAACCTCGTCAGCGTTACTCACGGCCGGGCTCCGTTGTGCAAGCGCCCAGACGCTCACGAACCTGCGTCAGGAATTCATCTTTGGCTTGCGGAATGTCTTGCGGGTTCCAAATGGCCTCTCGTAACGCTTGGCAGCCGTGAAAATTAGTTACGTAAGTCGTCACCCAAAAAAGGAAGGCGGAAACATTGATGGGTCGAATGACCTCCGCGTCTATGGCCTGGTTTAAAATCAGGCGCAGGCTATCAATGGCTTGGGCGTGTTGATCAAAGTAGGGAGAGGGGCCTTGAGGGCCGCCAGAAATATTTTCCCGAACGATCATGGCGGCGATGTTGGGGTACTCGGCAAAGAACTGCCAAAACAAGTCGCATTGAGCGACGACCTGGCTGATCAGATCTGTGTCGAGCTCTTGCCCACCTTGAACGAAGGCCGAAACGGCATTGGAAACCATGCCCAGGGTGGATTCATAGAGGTCGAGTTTGCCCCCGGGATAGTGCCGGTAGATGGCCGCCGCAGTCACGCCCGCGTCGGCGGCGATGCTTCGCAAGGAAGCCCCTTCGAATCCATGCAATGCAATATGGCGAGCCGCCACTTCGAGCAGGCGATACTTCGTCTGCAGTTTGGCAGGGTCTTGAAGGGGCAGTGCCTTTGTCTCGACGCTCACTTTTTGCACTCCTGGGTTCGTCATGACTTGCGCACAAGGTTAACATCTGTTTACATAAGTGTCTATGGGTTTACTTGATCGGGGGCAAGCCGAGGGACTTCTACTATATAGAAGGAGGTCGAGGCGGGATTTTCGGGTCAAACGGGCCCGGGAAGGGCTGAATGACGAGTTTTAACCTGACAGGAAAAACCGCAATCGTTACTGGCGCGGCCTCGGGCATCGGCCAGGAGCTCGCCATCGCGCTTTGTCGGCAAGGCGCCACTGTGTTGGGAGTGGATCGAGATGGTCCAGGCCTGGACCAAGTGGCTGCACGTATAGAGCCAAGCGGTCAGTTTCAAATCGTCTGTTGTGATCTCACGGACTTCAAAGGCTTTGGCCGCTTGATCGATGACTTCGCACAAGAGCAGGGTCGATTGGATTATTTGTTTAACAACGCCGGCACCGTCGCAGGTGGTGAGTTTGCAGATATGAGTAACGCCCAACTCGATCAGATTTTCGATATCAACCTGAGAGCCGTGGTGTATGGGTCGCGAGCGGCATGCCGTTGCATGCGAGAGCAGGGCTTTGGGCACATTGTCAACACGGCTTCTTCGGCAGGTTTGATGCCGGTGGCATGGTCCGCGGCCTACAGTGCCACCAAGCACGCCCTGGTGGGTTTGAGTTTGTCATTGCGCGAGGAGGCGCGAATCTACGGTGTTTCGGTTTCGGTGGTTTGCCCCGGGTTGGTGGACACGAAGATTATGGATTCAGCCGACAATATCGAGGATTACAACTACAGCGCGGTGATCGATGCGACAGGGATGCGAAAAATGAATCCGGCTGCTGCCGCCAAGGCGATCTTGCGTGGTGTTCGACGAAACCAGCCGGTCATCATTTTCCCACTTTTCAATCGGTTTGTGCTTCGCCTGTATCGCTGGTTCCCCAAATTAACGACTTATATCTCCTCACGTAAAATGCGACATCAGTAAGCTCAGGAGTCATTCCATGCTAATGGATCTCATTCAAAAATCAGCCAATTGGTCGCTCTGGAAAAAATTCGAAAGCCAGGCCACGCCGTGGCGAAATCGCATAGACGAGCTTCATGAAAAAGCCATCAAAGCGGCAAGTGGATATCAGAATTTTGGAGACCCGGGTTACCGCGAAGGCTTCGATCTCCTCATGGAGTGTTATGACGAAGAAGCGAGGTTCCATCCGCTCGGCCGCCGCTTGGCCGAGTATCAAGTGGTTGGATCGCTTACCAAGCGCTTGTTGTCGAACAAGCACTGGGAAGAACATCCCGAAGTATTAGAGAATGATATAAAGCGCCCCTTGGTCATCACGGGAATGGTGCGAACGGGCAGTACCGCCCTGCACTATCTCATGGGTTCCAATCCGGACACGCAGTGTCTTCAGCATTGGATCGCGACCCATCCTCAGCCGAGACCGCCGGAGCGCGAGTGGCGCCGTCGCCTTGATTTCTACAAGGCCCGTGCGGAACTGGCCATGATGTATGGCCTGGGAGAGGGCCTGGAAGCCATTCATCACATCTCGGCCCAAGGCCCGGAGGAATGTCGTCACTTGATGGCGCAGAACTTTGTCGATGAATGTTTTGAGGTCGGAACCCACGTGCCGACCTACGCGAGTTGGTACGCCAAGGGCTACCACGTGGAGACCTATAAGCGGCATAAGAAGTTGTTGTTGACCATTGGCTCCAACGAACCCGAGAAACGCTGGCTGCTCAAATATCCTGTTCATTTGCGCCATATCGACTCATTCTTGGAAGTCTATCCCGATGCTTGCATTATTCAGACACACCGCGACCCCGCCCAGGTGCTTAGTTCCTATGTGAGTCTGGTGCATCATTTTCGAAAACTGCAAGAACGCGAAGCACCGCGACGTGAAATGGCCTTGGCCCAGATGGAAGTGTGGGCCAGTGCCGTCGAAAAGGGATTGGTCGCGCGTGAGAAACATCCCGAGCGATTCTACGATATTCATTTCCGAGACTTCGTCAAAGATCCCATCGCCGCTGTGGAGGCCGCCTACGATCACTATGACCAGCCCTTTAGTGACAACGCCCGCAAGTCATTGGAAAAATGGCGGGTGGATAACCCACAGGGGAAATGGGGTAAACATAGTTACGACAAGGAAGCCGCTGGCTTGTCGCGCGAAGAAATTCACGAGCGCTACGCACGCTACATGGAAGTGATGGGAATCGAGCGCGAATCGAGCTAGGCGCAGCGGAAAATATCTGTATATTCATTCCTGGTGTTCTAGTAATCTCTATAGAACGAGCAAAAGGAGTGAGATATGGAAGACGTCGGAAACCTGGTGGGCAATGAGCTGGCTTTTGCCCAGCAAGCATACAGCGTCGTCATTGACTTCTTTTTGAATTACGGCTTCCAAGTCATTGGCGCCATCATCATCCTGCTCATTGGTTTATGGGTTTCCGGCCGATTAGGGGTAGCGGCGACTGCACTCTGTGAGCGAAATAACATCGACATCACGCTTGGTAAATTTACGGGCTCGATTACGCGCGTCGTAGTTCTCACTTGTTTCGTCATTATCAGTCTCGGAAAATTTGGCATCAGCGTAGCGCCCTTTATCGCAGCCATCGGTGCCATTGGCCTGGGCGCGGGGTTGGCCGTCCAGGGTTTGCTGGCCAATTTCTCAGCGGGCATCGCCATCATCATCACTCGACCGTTCAAGGTGGGCAACACGGTAAGTCTTCATGGTGTCTCAGGTGTGGTGACGGATATCAAATTGGCCTCCACTCTCTTGTGCACGGAAGACGGCGAGCAAATCACGATCCCCAATAAGCACGTGATGGGTGAGATCATGATGAATAGTTTTGAAAATCGATTAGTGGAATCCGTCGTTGGCATTAGTTATGGCGATGACCCTGAACGAGCCATTGAAGCCTTGCAACAATCAGTCGGTTTATTGGATTGTGTCAGCAATGACCCCGCCCCCATGGTGGGGATTGAAGCCTTCGGAGAATCTTCCATCGATATCGGTGTTCGTTGCTGGGTTCCCACCTCGCGTTACGTACAGTCAAAATATCGTATCAATAATACGATCCACGAAACCGTAAAGATCGCTGGTCTTACCATCCCATTCCCACAGCGCGATGTGAACTTGCCAAAGCAGGACTGAACCCAAGCATGAGCAGGAGTTCACTTTGAATTAGCATGGGGCAGGTGGGCTTTGACCGTTATATTATCGGGATGAGAATACTTATGAAAATCGAAGTCGTGTTAATGGTGTCGATAGGCCTTCTTGTGGCTTGTGCACCGAAGAGCCCATACGTCAAGGCACCGACGGGCGGGGAAGTTGTTGTCCCCAAAGGGCCGGTTTGGCTAAGCGGCATACAGGATGACCAGTCATCGGCCGGGGAACTTACATCGAGCTACCCCAAGCCAGAGGCATCCAAACATTTAAAGGTTGTAAATGCCGGATATTGGCTGAAGTTTAATGCCGGGGAGATGCATGCTGTCTATCAGGTGATCCTCGATATCCAGAGCCCCTTCGGTCAAAAAGTTTACACGAGGGTGGTTCTCACTAATCCTTTAGATCCAGCGTCGCCATTTGTGCAGGAGCACCATCTGCTCCCAAATGAAAAATCTATGGGGGTCAGGGATGGGCCGGTGTGGGGAGTCAAGTTGGGAAAAACCTACCCGCTTGTCTTTGAGATCTATGCTGATCCAGGGAGGTCAAAGCTCTTGGAAAAGGTGACGCAGAAAGTGCAATCCAGTTTTGATAATACTAGCGGTTGCGTCGAACTGGAAAAAAGCCTTCGCCCGAAGTTACTGGTGGCCCAGGACGCTGATGGGAATCCCGTTCCAACAGAAAAGTTGATTTATCCTTGTAAGAGGTAGGGGAGGTGCAATCCATTTCAACCATTAATATTCTTGCCGCGCTCCATCTGTTTATCGTCGGGGGGGTTGTCACCTGCGGATTGATTGAAATTGTTTTTGAATACTACGCCCTGTTTTTTGATAAGAGCCTCCATCACAGTGCGATTCGCATTCACTACTGGGTAGACATCATCGTTGAAATCCCATTATTTGTCGGTGTGGCCATTACCGGTACGTGGATGCTTTTTCTGCTGGAGTCTATTTCTCCCCTGCACCTGGCCAAGGCAGGCGTTGCCTACATCATCGTGATTGGGGCCTCTGTGTGTTTTGTTGAGACTTTTCGCAGGAAGCGCCTCTTGGACGAAGGTGCTCCGGAGGAGGTACTCTTAGCGAGCACGAAGACGATGATGGTTCGAAATGTTGCAGTGATTGGCGTGCTTACGCAGTTTGTACTCTTCGCGGGGTTATGGCTCAGCTATCAGCGCTTGCGGGGTTAGTAGTCGCGGGAGTCGCCACCACTAAGAAACTTCAACATTGCTAGTCGCCGATTTGACGATGAAGATACGATCGTTATTTCCGTCCAGGTCGGCAGGCGTCATAAAGAAGCCGTGTTTGTTAGGGTTGAAAGTCAGTGTGTACCCTTTGATGACCTCCCCGTCGGTGAATTCGACAGTCACCTTTCGCCCCCCGCCTGCAATCTCGTCATCATAGGCAGCGTCACGAGTCTTGTCCCCTTCGGTGTCCTTTACAAAAAAGACCGCTTTCAATTTCTCGACATCGATATCTTCAACAACTCCTTCAGGGGTTGTCAGGTGGAAGTGCAATTTATTGGGGAAAAAATCGGAGGTCGTCCCTTTCATTATTGCCTTGTCTTTAAACTGTAATACAACCTTGTTCGCTTCCATGACGCCTCCATCTTTAAAAATATTTCTAGCCAGTCCAATAGGTGGCAAAACACATGACCCAGGATCGGCAGATAGACGACAGAAGTGTAGGCTGTTAGGTTTATTTGAACCAATCTTTCCGAGGGGCTAAACCAATAGGCATTAAACGAACCAAGTCTTTAGTTACGGTGCAGAGGTATCGCGAGCCCCAGGCCGCGCATGTTGCGCTGGCCCTACTCATGTCCCAGCAAATTCCAGGATCTGTTATAGAGGAAGAGGACGTCACTTCCAATCGGATGATTTCGGACGTTCTCGATGGCGTGAAGTTGCAGGTACCGCCAGAGTATTATGAACAGGCAAGGAAACTTCTCGGCACCGATCGCGGCATTGCTAGCTTATTCTCGTGGTTGTCTCGTTTGCGAGCCAAACCTCGGATATTTCATTGCTGGTCTTGTGGGCACCCATACCTCAGTGGTGACCAGCGTTGTGAGGAATGCGGTACCGCTCAACCGAATCCTGTTTCTTACGAACGCTACGTCGTGACTGGAAGACATTATGATGGGGCCTGCG
Source organism: Pseudomonadota bacterium (assembly GCA_003353845.1). Taxonomy (GTDB): domain Bacteria; phylum Myxococcota_A; class UBA9160; order UBA9160; family JADFDR01; genus GLO-12. The sequence continues at coordinate 33,140 of PIVT01000017.1, forward strand.
GGTTCTGCAATACACCCTATCAGCGTCAAGACTATGCGGGCGGGGTGGGCTCTCCTCGTTGCGCGTATTGTCAGCGCCCATTGTTGTTCGGGTAGCATTCGCCGTTTTGTTCAAGCATTGCGTGCTTGGATAGTGCATGCTTTCTTGTGTTGGAACCAGCAGTCCTGTTGGATGAATGAATGAATGGGGGAGGGATGATCATGGATCCTTCGGGTGTAGCTTCCGAATATTTTTCACGAATGCGTGCGGGTGACATCTCGGTCGTCGATCTCTTTCACGATGATGCGACCTTGATCGGGCTTGGTACGACAAGAAGCGGGCGGGATGAAATTAGAGAGTTTTATCAAGGCGTGATTGAACGAGCGGGTCCATGCCCTCGAAGCGCCGGGCCGCTACTTGCTGATGACTCGCGCGTTGCTGCAGAAGTGGTTATCGAGTTTCCGGGCGGTCAATGTGTGTACGCCGTTGATATTTTCGCGGTAGAGGAAGGCCGTATTCGATCCCTCACTTACTATATCTGCTCTCAATCTCAATAATTTCTAATCTCAGGTGTCCCTCTAGATAAATCGTCAAGTTCTAACCCTCAGATGGTAATATCAAAGCGCTATGACCCTCACGCATCCACTCTCATGGGTTCCTGTAGAGCAAGAGAAGGCCTTTCTCATTGCCCTTATCGTCCTCTGTCTCGTGGGGATTGCAGGCATGGGCGTAGCCGATCATCACCTACGCAGTGAAATCACTCCCATGGGTATCGTTTCTTTTCAGTTGGATGGAAATCTTGCAGAAGCAGAGCGAGTTCTTTCTACATGGGGTGAAGAAGGTCGTATCTGGGCCGCCTTCAGCTTGGGCATCGACTACTTGTACCTCACTGCGAATGCCCTGCTGTGGGCCCTTTTAGCTGGATGGGTAGGTCGGAAAGCACAGGGTAGGTTGCCTCTCGTTGCAACACTGTCGCCCTGGATCGCTTGGGCATTTATTCTGGCGGCTGTTTTTGACGCCGTGGAAAACGTGGCCTTCTTAATTGTGGTTACGGGGGGTAGCGCCGATCCATGGCTGTCGCTGGGTACGTTGTTCGCATCCATGAAGTTTACTCTGATGGGGCTGGGCATGACCTATCTTCTGGTTGCGGGTGGTCTATGTGCTTTTACTTCCCGTGTCAGTGATGGAGAAGACGCTTCCTGATAATTGCGTGAGGTGTCCGAGAGATGCTCCGCTTGTTGATACTCATTGCGATTCTATTTCCGGTGGGGATCATTATCCCTTACGTTTTAATAACGAGCCTCGACAAAACCCCAGACACACCCTCCTTGGCCGCATACCTGATGAGAGTTGTTGCATTCGCATTGGGTATCGGGCTGGTGGGTTTTCTGGCAGGCTATATCGGGCCGATCTTGTTCCCTTCGCTGGCAAATCAGGGGCAGCTCCTCGGAATCTTTATTACAGGTCCGGTCGGCGTTGTACTGGGCGTGATTTTGTCATGGGTTTGGCTGTACCGCGCCACAAAAAACGGCTAATCAGTATCCTTAGTTCGCTTCCTTTGACCGCCACTCCTTGCACGCATGCGACAGTATGTGTCGGCCAAAGCCAACTGAGGATTTGGATTCGATGATTCCGCCACTAGAAGCACTTGAACGCCTGCGAGAAGGCAACCGGCGTTTTGTCTCCGACGTTTGGAGTAGCGATGCGGATACCAGCCACGCCCGCCGCAGCGAGTTGATGGAAGGCCAGGAACCCTTCGCCATTATTCTCGGATGTTCAGATTCACGCGTGCCGGCAGAGATCGTCTTCGATCAAGGCCTGGGCGACTTGTTTGTGATCCGCGTTGCTGGGAACATCGTCGCCCCATCCCAGATTGGAAGTATTGAATTCTCAGCGCTCCTGCACGGCGCACGCTTGGTCGTGGTGCTGGGGCACTCCCAGTGCGGCGCAATTCTGGCAACCTTGGAACATCTTGAGCGGCCAGAAGAAAACAAGTTCAAGAATCTAAATTCCATCATAGACCGTGTGCGTCCATCCGTAGAAGCATTAGCCGCAACAAAACTAAAGGACGATCCAGAGACGCTCGCAGACAAAGCTGTTCGAGCCAATGTTTGCGCCTCCGTTGAACAGCTCCGCATCGGCTCCGAAATCCTCAAGCAACTCATCCGCGATGAAAAACTCCTCATCGTCGGTGCCGAGTACTCCTTGGAAACCGGTGTCGTAGAGTTCTTCGACGGCGTGCCGGAAACGAATTGGAAAGAAGAGGCGCGGTGACCTGAGAGCAGGATCAGCTTAACGGAACTTGATGATCACTTCTTCGGCGTAGCGCTTGATGGCTTCTCGTTTCACGGCCAGCGGAGGTTGTTGTTGCATGATGGCACCCACACCCATTTCCGCCAGAATGCCGGGCTGAGTCCACGGCGTGACTTGAAGATCGGTAACACCTAACTCCTCCAAACGACGGATGTCATCCAGGGTCTCGGCGTCGGGGCAGTGCATCATGATGTCGAAGGGTTCATTCTCGCGCCCGAACTCCCGACGATAACTGTTCAGCTCTGCCATGACTCCTTCAACTTCGTCCATGTTGTGAATGACGCTGATCCAGCCGTCACCGAACTGTGCCGCGCGCCGCAGGGCCGGCGTTGTCGTACCACCCACGTAAATTGGAACGGGCTTCTTGGGCACCGGCGCCATGATCAGCCGGTCGAAGTCGTAGTACTTGCCGTGAAACTCAACCATGCCGCCTCCCATCAGGAGACGAAGAATTTGAATGGCCTCATTCTGGCGGGCGCCGCGGGTCTTCTTGTTCTGGCCGAGCCACTTGAATTCCTCGGGCATCCAAGCCAGTCCTACGCCCAGGGCGACGCGGTCGTCAGAAATGGCTGCCACCGAGCACAGGCTCTTGGCCTCCAGCAGCGGTTGGCGGACGGCGAGCCTGAGCACAGAGGGAATGAAGCGGATGCGCTTGGTCACCACGGCCATGGCGGTGATGGCCACCCATGGGTCCAAGACGGGTTGATCGAGGGGCCAGAAACGTTTGCCATCCGGCGTATAGGGGTAGGGGACGGAAATCACCTCTGGGAAAAAGGGTGCGTCGGCAACCTGAATACTGTCCCAGCCAAACTCATCGGCAGTGCGGGCGATATCGAGATGCTCGGTAGGGTCGACCATGAACAGGTGGAATCCGAACCTCATAACTCTTCTCCTTTCGGAACCCCTAGCGGGGCCCGGCGTGCATTCTGGACATCGTCGAGGTATAGGAAATCCAACCGGTTCCGCAAGAGTGAAGGACGTACCCGGATTCGTTTGAAGTCAGTTGCAAAGTTGCGTTGGTAGGTGTCAGGCCGGGGGAGCGATGAATCGGAAAGGGATCGGCTACTCGTTGGATTCAGGATCGTTAGGCTTGAGTTCTTGACCGGGCATCAATAGCTCAAACTTACTGAGTCCTTCGACGAGCTTTACCTCTTGGAAGAAGTTGCAGGTCATGCAATTGAGTAGCTTCTTCGCGAAGCTCCCCTGGATCTCCCCGCCACAGAAGGTTCCGCCTACCGCCCAACAGATACGGCCGGCATAGCACCCACCGTTGATACCGTCGGCTTCCTCGCTAATGGCTGCAGGGCAGACGCCAAGTTCATCAGCCTTCGCCCCGCCTGGCTGTCGATCGCACTTTTTGAATTCCCAACAATTCAGTTTTCGCATGTCTACCCCAAGCTCGCCCAAGATCGAAAGGACACGATTTTCGATCTCGCTCTCTCTTTGAGATTCCCGCCTCTCATGACTTGTAGAGTTTAATCGTCAAGAAGACGCAGGCTCTTAATCGCTCGTTTTAGAAGCTGAGACTTGCCCGGTGGATGAGAACGATATCCAGCATTATATCAGCTACTGCTTTCGTAACCAAGCAAGGAAGTCGCCCGAAAATCCGTTAGAACGAATATCGCTACACGAATATGGTAGCATCCTTGAATCAACGGGCTGGTGCGGGGCCAGAATGGCAAGCTGTAGGCAGAACGTATCCAACACGGAGAATTCAGTGGCCCCTTCTCATCCTCTCTCATGGATCCCCGTTCGTCATGAGAGGGCCATTCTCGTCACGCTCATTCTTGCAAACATCTTGGTGATGCTAGGTATGGGCATGGTTGATGGTCACCTGCGAACCGAAGCCACTCCATTCGGTATCGCCTCCTTTGAGTTCATCGGAGATGCGGCCAGCGCAGAGCGAGCGCTTTCCGCATGGGGTGAGAAGGGCCGAGCCTACGCTGCCTTCAGCCTTGGTTTGGACTACCTCTTCCTCGTGCTCTATTCGCTCCTCGCTGCAATGCTTGCAGGAACCATGAGCAGGAAACTAGAGAGACGCTTCCCACGAATTTCAAAACTGTCCGTCTGGGTCGCGTGGACATTTTTGTTTACGGGCCTCTTCGACGCCATGGAAAATACGGCCTTGGTTGCCGTTGTTATGGGGGCGAGCGATGACCTTTGGCCTCACCTGGGTTTGTTGTTCGCTTCCATCAAGTTCACGTTGGCGGCGGTGGGTGCAACTTATCTGTTGGTGGTTGGTTGTTTGGGTTTCGTTGGCCGTTCGCTACCGAAACATTGAATGCATGACCCAGCCCCGCAAAAAATGTCGTACACCCTGAACAGTGTGTAGTTATTTGCCGATCTCCTGCAATTTCCCACTTTTTTTCCCACAGCCAGGCTTGTTTCGAGTCCTGGCCCCCTTGGAGACAGACCCCCACTGATCGGCAGAAAGTTGAGCAACTCGTGGTTTCGTGCGGGTTATTTCTTGATTTTTTGAGGGTGTCTGCCGATTAAATTCTCTAGGCACAGAGTTTGCAATCTCTGGTTCAAGTAGATGTTGTTGTTGGGAGTTTAGATGGGCTTTCTAAGAGGTCGATGTGTGACGAAGAGGGTCCTGCTCTCGCTGTTGGTTTACTTATTGCCCACCACGGCCATAGCTTTGCCCATTGTCGATTTTGGTGTTGAGACGATTCAAGAGCTGAAAATCACGGCCCCCTTCGCCTGGTTGAGCGGCTATGACATTTCCTTCGAAAACCAGGATCTCATTATCGATATTGATATTCGCTTAACCGGCGATGATCCAGGTGCGCTTCTTCAAGTGTGGGATGAAGGGATCGAAAGAATTTGGAGTACCGCCTTCGATATTTTTGACGGGACCTACTTGTACGACTTTGCCTTTAACGTCGATTGGGTGACGACAAACTTTGACCACACGGTGCAGGTGGTAGACGGTAACGGTGGTACCAATAAGTCGACTTGGTATATGCAAAACCCGAGTGGCTGGCCCAATAGCTGGCATGATCGAATCGCGGCCCATGAAGTCGGGCATATGCTTGGTTTGTGGGATGAATACTCCGGGGGGGCAGTCCATCCCGTAACCGGTTTGATTCGTACCGATAGCCTGATGGGAGATAACCGCGATGTGCGTGCGGATAATCTGGATGCCTTTGTGGATTGGCTCGCCGGCGCTAGCGGTGAGAGTCTTTCTGTTGTGGCCGATTCGGGCACTCATTTCTTTCCCACGCCCGAGCCTTCGACGGCGCTACTTCTTGGCCTTGGGTTGATTGGCCTGGTTGGGGTTCGGCGCAGGCTCTGACGTGATCAAGCTCTATCAATTCGAGATATCAACCTACTGCCAGAAGGTATCTCGCATTCTTCATTGGAAGCGTGTGCCCTACGAGGTTGTCGAAGTACCGGTGTCGAAGTCGCGCTCCATCCGTGCTTACTCACCGACCTCAAAACTTCCGGCCATCGAGCACAACGGAAAATACATTTATGATTCTACGAATATTGCGCATTACCTGGAGGAGCAATTCCCCAACCCGAGTTTGGTCCCGGCGGAAAGAGAACGGCAGGCGCTCTGCCACGTTTACGAAGACTGGGCCGATGAGAGCTTGTACTTCTATATGATGAAGCTTCGTTGGTTGCCTCAGAATAAAAGGGAGTGGGGGAACGCCCTGGCTAATTATGATCGCGGGATTGTGCGTTTCTTGATCTCCAGATTGGCACCCAAAGCGGTATTGGGAATTTTGGATAAACAAGGAGTCGGTCGAAAGTCAGAAGCGGTTGCTCTGGAAGACATTCGGCGCCATCTGAACGCACTCTCCATCACTCTTGAGAAGAGTTCGTTCCTGCTGGGCGATGAACTGACACTTGCGGATATAAGCGTGTTTGTTCAATTCGATGGCATGAATGGAACAGCGGAAGGGAAGGAAGTCATCGGCCGCTACGAGAATGTGAAATCGTGGATGAAGCGAGTGCGGCAGTTGACGGACGGAAAATAATTTTTCTTACTCCGTAATGATGGTAAAGGAGTCGAAGATTCGCCGACGCTCTCGTGATACGTCGTGACCATTGGGGCTGGTGATGCTTAAAGCAAACATTACGTTTCCGGTGTAGAAAATGCGCGCCACAAGATCTCCTGTCTCTTGAGAAGAGATCGTATATTCTCGGCCGGGCGTACCATTCTTTGATGAGATGTCTCTTTCAGAAACGAGAAGGCCACCTGTTTGCTGCAATAGCCCCAGTCTGAACCCGTCGTAACCCTCTTCCGCATTGAAACTTTCCTGCGCCTCCGGTGTCGAAGAAACGTGCTTGGCCACTTTGATGCTGTAGGTGATGCCATCTACTTCCAAACGGTAATTGCTTGAGGACAGGGAGTCTTTGGGGCTGAGTTCTTTGAAGGTCGTCCAGGTTTCAGGCTCACCGGGGAATTCCACCGAGAAATTTTGATCTTCGGGGCTTAACTGGGCCCATTCTTGGGAGGCGAGGAGATTTTCCCAATCGATCAGGTACCCAAGAAGGATGAAACAGGCGACAAAAGGGGCGAATTTCAATGCGCGCTTCACGTTTCACTCCTTACCGGGGCTCGATGGAGAAGTTTATCCTAAAAGGGCGGTCCGCATGAAGGTCCTTTTTGAGATAGCCTCAGCTCCCTAAAACCTATAGTCTTATAGACCTATATCTTAACGAACCCGGAGACTTGACGATGCAGATACTTACCCGACTCGCTCTACTGGCCTTGCTTATGGCGCCCTTAACCATGGTGCCGAACATTGGACAGGCAGAGGAGGCTGAGGTCGTCGCAGAAGAGACTGAGGCCGTTGCGGAAGAGGTGGAGCCCGAAAAAAAGAAGAAGGGTATTGGGCACCGTATTCTTTTTTACATACCCAATCGCGCCTTTGACGTATTCGATATCGTGCGTGCCCGTATTCGAGTCGGCCCTGGGATCGCTGTCGATGCCCGCGTGACCAAGTACGGTGACGTCTTCGCTGGGGGCTATACCAGTTTCTTCGTTGGTATCCCCGGCCCGCGCACCAAACCACGCATTCCCTGGCCCGTCGGAATTGAGAGTCGCGCGGGTGTAGGTGTTACCGCTATTGCAGATGCTACGGTACTCGGCCCGGACTACGGATACGGTGAGGTGGGTGCAGGTTTTCAGGCACTATTTTTGGGTGTCGACGTAGGTGTAGACCCCGTCGAAGCCCTCGACCTGGTGCTGGGCTTCCTGTTTATCGATCTGACGGGTGACGATATTTAAAAAAGGGCTCGCCTGAATTATTTGAGTTGCTTGGTGACGAAAGACAGTTTTACACCGATGATGAGCACACCGATGGTTTGCCCCTCGTCGAGTACGGGCGCTGAAATCTGCACTGCATGGATGCCTGTGCTTTCATCAAGTTCGATGGGTCCGACGAAAATTTGACCCGCGCCGTGATTGAAGGCTGCAGTCCACTTCTCTTCGTCACCTTGCCAGTAATCACTGGTTGCGGGATAGGCGGCGACGTTTGCCCCCTGATTGTCTGTTAGAAATATTTCATTGTAGATGCTTTCGGGCCATTCGATCCTGCTCTTGAAAAAGAGACCGATCGTATTTTCTTGCAGGGATCTTTTGAAGCCGGTGAGCTCATCGCTGGCTTTCCACTCTTCATCCCTTTGCCTGATGGTCGCCAGTGTCAAACCTTCTTTATTCTGATCACGTGTAGCTTCGACGACCAGCACGTTCGCCGCGAGATCCTTGACCTTCTCGATTTGCTCTGCCAGGGCTTCTTTCACGTCCTCATGCAGCGTGGGTTCGTCAGCAGCACTGGCGGGCAGGCCAAAGAAGAGGAGAGTGCCTAGCAGGAAGATGAGGAATGTTGTGGCTCGTAGCATGAGTCTTTTCCTTGTTCTGGACGGCGAGGTTGTCCACTTCTTTATTCTCGTTTTCCCCGTTTTGAGTCGGCCGAAAACTTCTTGAGTGGCGTGGCTGACAAGTAGCATCGGCTGTAAGTAGGTCCGACGTTATTTAATCATACATTTTTAGAGATTAAACCCTGTTTTTTCATGCAAGTGAATGAATGCTTGCTAAATGGGGACCTCGTGGCCGGTTGGCCCGGGCGGAGGTTTTAAGCGGGGTCAGGTATGTTAAATTGAGTTGGCTCTACTGCAGCAGCAGTGCGGCCATCCCTGGCCAGATTTACCTCGGTACGACGCCGGAAAGATCGAGAGGCTCTAGATGGACGTCCGAAAGGCGACGTGATGGATGCAGAAAATATCGAGATCGCGAAAAATGAAGGTGGCCTGAGTTGGTTCCAAGTGAGTGCATCGAATTCTGACGCGTGAACTCGTGAAGAACCTTTCTCTACAACGAAATGTTCTTCTTTTCGCCGTGGCCTTTGCCGTTCGATGGATCTACCTCCATCAAAGTTTGGATTTTCCAAACTTCCACACGCCTCTCATAGATGCGATGCAACATCATGAACTGGCAATTCGCTTCTTGAGTGGAGGGGGGATCGACGATCGGTTTTTCTCGCGCCCTCTCGTTTACCCCCTGTTTTTGGCGGGTTTGTATGCCCTCGGCGACAATTCCCTCTTCTTCGCAAAGCTGATCCAAGCCGGGTTGGGGGCATTGACTTGCTTGCTGACCTTTCACTTGGGCCGACGTATTTTTGATGAGCGTGTTGCTTGGCTTGCAGCAGTACTCGTGATTTTTTGTGGGCCGTTGATCTTTTGGGAGCAGGAACTGGTTGCTGCGGGTTTGGCTTCTTTTGCGTCCGTGGCCTTGCTTCATCTATTACTGAGCGCCGACGAAAAACAAACTTACCTGCGCTTTTTCTCCGTGGGCGCGATGGGCGGCATTGCGTTGGCAACACGCCCGAGCTTTCTATTCTTCGTTGTGGGAGCTGGCCTGTGGCTTCTAGTCAGAGTGTTTCGGAATTCCCGCAGCGGGATGGGTGCATGGGGTCCCGGAGCAGCCTTTTTGATTGGCTTACTAGTAATCCTGGGACCCATTGGGATGTCTTCCCAGCGATCTCTAGGTCACTTCAGTTTTCTCCCGAGTACGGGTGCGCTTAACGCCTATATCGGAAACAACCCCGATTCTTGCGATACGTTGACCTTGCGACCTGGTGAGCATTTCAGCGATCTAATGTTAGAGCCCTTACGTGCTGGAGCTAAAACTTCCAAAGAGCAGTCACAATACTTTCGAGAGAAGGTATTTGCATACGCCGTTCAGGAGCCCTCCTCGTTCTTATCGGGGCTCGCTCACAAGACATTGCAGGTCGCCAACGGAAGGGAAGTGCCTCGAAACCTGGATATCTATATTTTTCGTAGTGGGTCCCCACTCCTTCGTGGCTTGGTTTGGAAATGGGGTTGGTTCGGTTTTCCATGGGGCTTTCTTTTCCCCCTGTCGTGCCTGGGCCTCTTCCTGTGTTGGAGCCGGGTTCCGATGCCGATTCGCTTGTTTGTTTTCTTTTACCCGGCCACTCTAGTTCTCGTCTTTGTGTCGGGTCGATACCGAGTTCCGCTCTATCCCGTACTTTCCATTTTGTCGGCGGTGGGGATCGCTGAACTGGTTAAGTTTGTGCGGGCGTCGAATTTTCGGGCTGCGGGATTGGCGAGTGCTGGAGTTATCCTGGTTGCATTCTTGACCCACCTGAATCCACCTTCGTGTGAGGAGAAAGTGAACTATTTGGCTGAAATGCATGTATTTCTTGGAACCGCGGAATATAAGAAAGGAGATATGCCAGCCGCTCGGGCTCACTACCAAGATGCACTTCGTGTAAACCCGACCAACGTGCGAGCGCATTATGAGCTCGGAAAATCTTTGTTGAACCCACCGCTGGATACAGCCGCCGCCATCGAACACCTCCTTGCGGCCATGTCCCAAGGCGAGGATACCTACGTCCGCTTTCAACTTGGTGAAGCCTATTTCAGAGGAGGTGAGTTTGAAAAAGCGCTTGAGAACTTCGATTTGACGATCCGTGCTCTCCCCGACTACATACCGGCCCACTACGAACGTGCTGGCGTGCTGTATAACCAAAGGCGACTGCAGGACGCCATAGCCGCATTGGAAGAATTACTGAAGGTGGCTTACGCGGGTTGGGCGGGGGAACATTGGAAGGGAAAAGTTGCGGAAGCAGAGAACCGCCTATTGCAACTGTATGCATTGCGTAGAGAATTGGGTGAAGGCGTTGATGATTGAGTGGATGCCGGTTACCAGTGCCAGCTTACGTCGAGAGCGAGAGCGTAAGGCGTGTCACTTTTACCGACGACCCGTCCTCGCAACGGGCTACTGGTACCGGTGTCTACCGGCGAGTCACCCAGATTGTAGAGATTGAAGTTGATATCCAGCGTGGAGTCCTTGAGTTTTTGGCTAACACCAGTGCCTACGGCCCAGATGCGATCCAAGGGTAACGACAATGTACGGTCGCTATTTTCCACTCCACTCGACATGTACATCGCACCGAATTTCCAAGTCGTGTCCTGATCGAGTGGGAAGCCAAATCCCATGGTCACTCCCCGCATGTCCTGGTAGATGCCTTCGGGTTCGATGATCAGGCCGCCCTCAACAGAAATGTCACCCGTTCCAAACTCGGAAAAATCAATCCAAAAGGTGTCGAGGGTAAAGTAGAGGCCAGAGTCGTACTCGTGGTAGGCACCGATTGCGACTCGCTGAGGCATGATGGTGTCGACCTTAAGTGTTCTGCGATGCAAAGGGCCCAGGAGGGGTTCGAGCACAGGTCCCAGGCCTTTAAATTTAATGTCCCCTTCGATGGTGGTGTCGGTTTCACCGGTGTAATTGACCCCTATGCGAGTCTTGTCATTCCACTGATACATCAGTGCAAAGGTTCCCGTATACCCGATATCGTCCGCATCAAATTCCATCTTGCCGTCGGGTTGGTTGGGGCCAGGGTTGTTAATACGCACGTCAGTTTCGGAATAGTTATAGGTGATATTGAAACTGACACCCACCGACCAGTGCTCATCAATCCTGTAAGCAACGGAAGGGGTCAGGCCCACATAGACGAGAGCAAAACTATCGGCGTAATAGCGACCCGCCCAGTCGTTGCCGTAGTCCGAGCCAAAACCGCTGGGGACATTCATCGAAAAACCCAAACGCCAATTCTCTTTCACGGGTCTGACATAGTAAAAAGCCGGGATGACAATAGGCGTGTGATCTGAATCGTGGTCTCCACCATCGACCGAGGTTTTGTTTTCATTGACGTCAAATTCGGATAGGGAATAGGCAAACGTACCTCCTAGCGTTTTGGTCGTCTCTTGTATTCGCACCATGCCCGCTGGATTGTCGTAGGCCGTTTCGGCATGCATTGCGCTGCCCACAATACCTGAGTTGGCCGGATTACCAGCGGCGGCGGGCAGTGCGATGAGCAACACCAAGATCAGTGCTTGAATAAAGACAGGTACGGTTTTCACGTTTTTCCTAATCGGTCGCCGGTTCTTCAGGCGTGCGGGGTAGAAGCTTGAACAGCATGAGCATACCCAGCACGGCCGCCAACACGGAAGCACCCAGAATGCCTACTTTGGCTTGATTGAGGACCGCTGGATCCAGTGCCAGGCCAGCGATGAACAATGCCATAGTGAAGCCGATACCCGCAAGGAAGCCACCGCCGATGATCATGCCCCAAGACACACCGGCGGGAAGTGTTGCCAATCGCAATCGCACTGCAATCCAACAGGCCAATCCAATCCCCAGTGGTTTACCGACCAGAAGGCCTGCCATGATGGCCAGGGCGACGGGTTCGGCAAAGTCGGAGAACTGGATCACGACTCCCGCATTGGCCAGCGCAAAAATGGGCATAATCACAAAGCCAACCCACGGGTGCAGGGTATCTTCGATTCGCACGAGAGGTGATATCGCTTCTCTGGAAGCACGCGCTACGCGTTGCAATGTCAAAGCGCGCGCACTGCTTTCTTCGAAATCGCTACCGCTGAGTTGGTCACCCGTTTTTTGAACAATCCTGCCAAGCAGGTGTGTCGGCACATGCTGGTGTGCGGGGGTCACCAAGCCGAGGATCACACCGGCAATCGTGGCATGTACGCCGGACTCGTGGAATCCAAACCAAACCAAAACACCCACCAGGAAATACACGCCCACCGAACGAACGCCAACCCGCGACATGAAGAGGATTAATCCCACCCCGGCGAAGCCCATGAGCAACCAATTCCAGTAAATGGTGTCGGTATAGACGGTTGCGATGACGAGAATGGCTCCGATGTCATCCACGATGGCCAAGGACAAAAGCATCACACGCAAGGCGGGCGGGACACGCGACCCCAGAACAGCCATGCACCCCACAACAAAGGCGATGTCAGTGGCCATGGGGATGCCCCAACCATGCGGTGCTTCGCCACCGGCCTGCAAAGCCAGGTAGATGCCCGCTGGTACGATCATGCCACCGAGGGCCGCCACAATGGGTAAGGCCGCCTGGCGTGGATTGCGCAAATCCCCCAGGACGAATTCACGCTTGACCTCAAGACCGACGACAAAGAAAAAAATTGCCATCAGACCATCGTCGACCCAGTGCTTTAGTGAATGCTGGACTTCCAGTGAACCGATGGTGAAACCAATTTGTGTTTTCCAGAAAGCAAGAAAACCTTCGGCCGCTGCTGAGTTCGCCAGCACAAGGGCTACGGTTGCGGCAATCAGCAAGACGATGCCGCTGGCTGCTTCGATGTGAAGGAATCGCGCGATTGGGCCCGTTAAGCGATGGACGGGTTGCGAAGGAAGGTCGGGAAGATTCAGCTCCGAAGGATCATGGGCGATGATTCATTCCCCTCTTTTTCTGGCGACGAAACGGCCGATCGGGTGTAGCCAGGCGCATGCCGTGGTGACAAGTTTAGGCCGAAACCGCTGCGGTAAGCCAGATGTTACGATCAAGAAATCGCTTTAAGGGTTTCAAGATCTTGCATGGCTGTCACCATCCGATGGATATTGGCCGCCGTAATTTCCGGACCATAATTCGCAGGGGGCGTAATCAGCCATCCGATGACCAACCCCCAAATGGCGGCTTGGCGATGACGGAGCCAGGCGTCCTCTTGACTCGGAGGGTTTTCGACACCGCAGCGCCGGAGTTCCTCCCGGTAAAGTTGAAGAAGCTCTCGCTCATGTTTGCGACGGGTCTCAACTTCAAGTCCCGTACAAACCAAATAGGTGAAATCATGTGCCCAGCAACCTTTGACCATTAACTGCCAGTCGAGAAATCCGGCCTTTTCTCCGGGAAGCAGGTAGGTATTGCCCATGTGTGTATCACCATGGAGCAAGGTAATCGGCCCTTGATCAAAGAGAGCCTGCACTTTCCAAAGATCAGCCCACAGGTCTTCGATAGACCGCTCAAGAGGTGCAATTAGATCCTGCTTGAATTGATTTTTGCGAACCTGATCTCGAATGACATCCAAGCCAATGGCATCGAAAACAGGAAACATTCCCCCCTTGGAGGTGGTCGGAACCCAGGATAAATCCTTCTGCAGGCGAGGGCTCATCCAAAACTTTGCATGCAAAGAAGCAAGTAGCTTTATCAGACTTCTCATTTCTTCAATTTGTATTTCTGAACATGCATTCGGGAAACGAGCATCGCGGGCGCTCAGATCTTCCATCAACACGCCGAACTGACCTGTCTTGTGGTCGAACACGCTTCCATAACTAGCAGGCGCTTCGATCTCCACTTCCGGTCGAATGTCGTGATAGAAATGAACCTCATTGGCATACATCGCCTCTGGCGCATGAGGGAAGAATCGCTGATAAATATTCACCACGCTAAACACAAGTGGACGAGCGTACTTCCCTAAGATCGGAACGGCATCTAGTCGTTTAAGGGTCTTCGAGAGACCCAAGATCATGGGTAGTCCAAATCGTAAATAGCGATGAAGCAAAATTGTTTTTAGAACAATCCGATTTGGCAATCCGGCATCACATCCAGGGGCATACTCAAGCGCAAGCGTGACTCTGTCCGCCGTCGAGGCGACACCGTCACCGCATTGCGCATGTTCCACGATGTGAAAGTTTTCAACGTTCACCCCAGGGTTTTTTTCGGTAAGCAGAGACGTCAATAGCGTTGATGAGAGATCTTCAAGCTTTGCGGGCAATGCAACTTGTGACATCAATCAGGAGCTCCTGAGAACCAGGCAATAAATCGCATGGGATTTGTTTTACCGCAGTTTAGAAGGTCGAGGGCCTCGGCGCTAACAGGGCAGCGATCTTAAATCTGATGCGTGGTGTCAGATTGATTTCTAGTTGGATCTTATGCCCCATAAAAGGGATAATCTAACCCCTGAAACTTTTTACACCTGGCAAGTGAAATCAGGGCACAGGCAGGATAAGGGGGCAGAGATGGACCAGAGTCCTATTGGCTTAGATGTGGCAGCCACGATGCCGGCCGTTTTTCGAGAGCGTGTGCGCCGAACTCCGGACGCTGTGGCGTACATCCAATACGACCAAGAGACAGATTGCTGGAATGAATATACCTGGCAGCAAATGGCCGACGATGTTTCGCGTTGGCAAGCCGCTTTTCAAAAGGAGGGGTTGCAGCCGGGGGATCGCGTGGCAGTCATGCTGCGAAACTGTCGGGAGTGGGTTCTCTTTGATCAGGCTGCGCTCGGACTCGGACTGGTGGCCGTCCCACTCTACGTCGATGATCGGCCCGAAAATGCGGCCTATATCCTCAATCACTCCTACGCAAGACTCTTGGTGGTTCACAATCAGGAGCAGTGGAAATATCTGAAGGCGACGGGTTCACTACACCCGGAGTTGAAGCGCGTGGTGAGCCTTGAGAAGGAACCAAAGTCTGATGCCTTCCCCCTTCTTGAGACTCTTTCAGACTGGCTTGCTGGAACGCAAGCTGGACCTTTAGTTGAGAACGAATGTGACCCCCATGAACTCGCCAGCATCATTTATACCTCGGGCACAACCGGCCGCTCTAAAGGTGTGATGCTTTCGCATTGGAATATCGTCAAGAATACCGCGGTTACGATTGCTGCCAGCGACGTACACTTCGGTGATGTTTTTCTTTCCTTCCTCCCCTTGTCCCACACACTTGAGCGAATGGGCGGTTATATGCTGCCCATGGCCAAGGGCGCGACGGTGGCCTATTCGCGTTCCATCCCTCAATTGGCGGAGGATTTACTTGCGATCAAGCCAATGATACTGGTTTCCGTGCCACGTATTTTCGAGCGCGTTTACGCCAAGGTGATGGCAGGCTTGGAAGAGAAGTCGCCCCTCGCACGCAAACTCTTTGAACTCACCGTGGACGTTGGTTGGAATCGATTTCTGTTTCAGCAGGGACGAGGTAGCTGGAGCCCGCTCTTTTTACTATGGCCGCTGCTTTCGAAACTGGTGGGTGAGAAAGTGTTAAGTAAACTCGGTGGACGCATGCGCTTTGCCGTCTGCGGTGGTGCTGCGATGAATCCCGACGTGGCACAACTCTTCATCGGTCTTGGTTTACCTATCCTTCAGGGTTACGGCCTTACGGAGACAAGCCCGGTGGTTACCTGTAACCGGCTTGAAGATAATATCCCCGCAAGCATTGGTACGGTGGTCCCCGATGTCGAAATTCGAATCAGCGAACTCGAGGAAATCGAAACGCGCAGTGAATGCGTGATGATGGGTTATTGGAAAAACGAAGAAGCCACCCAGGCCGTGATGACTGAAGACGGATGGTTCCGAACCGGTGATAAAGCGCGAATCGATCCTGTGGATGGTCACGTTTATATCACCGGAAGACTCAAGGACGTGATCGTTCTGTCCAATGGAGAAAAAGTCCCGCCTTCCAGTATGGAGCAGACCATGGATATCGATCCGCTCATCGATCAGAGCATGGTGATCGGAGAGGCCAAACCGTATCTCTCTGCTGTGCTTGTCCTCAGTCCCGTGACGTGGCCAGGGCTCTGCGCCGAACTGGGGGTTGACCCCCACGATGCCAACTCATTGAAATCAGAGGTGGTAAGGGGAAAGATTGTGGAAATTCTCTATGACCGGATGAGCGATTTCCCTAGCTATGCCCATGTCAAGCAGGTGACGCTTTCCCTCGACCCTTGGACTGTAGAGGATGGCTTGATTACGCCCACCCTTAAGGTCAAGCGGCCTCAGGTCATAGAACGTTTCAAGAAAGAAATTGAAGAAATGTACGCCGGGCATTAGAATCCCTGTTAGATCTTAATTGTGTAGCTAGTCGAGTGTGACAAGAGAATATGAGTTGGGTGTGACAATCTGCCGCTAACCAGCGAAAGGCTCGGTCTCCGAGACCTCTCGCCAGATGATCTTTTGAGTTTTGTTTTTGGTTTCGGAATTCAGAAGGATCTAGAGAGGTACTCATGCATATGCAAAATCTCAGCAAGCTCTCCCTACAGATGATCTTTGGATTGGCTCTTTCAGTTGGCATCGCGAGTCTCGCGCAAGCCTCGGGCTTCGCCATCATTGAGCACAGTGCAACCGGCATGGGAAACGCCTTCGCAGGTGGTTCGGCCATTGCTGAAGACGCAAGCACGGTTTATTTCAACCCGGCCGGGATGATGCGGCTGGAAGGAACGCAGTTGGTCAATGCCATTCATATCATCGATCCCGAGGCTGATTTCGATAATAAAGGTTCGACGCTTAACCCGGCTGTGGGTGGTGGATTTATCAGTGGTCCCGATGATGATGGTGGCGATCTGGCCTATGTCCCGAATCTCTACATTACGCATCGACTCAATAATTCATGGGCCTTGGGGCTTGGTCTGAATGCTCCCTTCGGCCTCACGACAGATTACAACAATAATTGGGTCGGACGTTATACAGCAGTTAAATCTGAACTTTTGACGGTGAATATCAATCCCTCCATTGCCTATCGCATGAGTGACCAATTCTCCGTTGGCGTAGGAATGAACGTGCAGTATGCCGATGTCGAGTTAACCAATGCGCTTGATTCGAGCACCATTTGTCTGGCAACGGCAGCTGCCCCAGTTTGTGGGGCGAATTGGGGTTTGGGTACGCCCGGCAACAGAGCCGTGGATAGTAAACAGAAACTCACTGGAGATGATTGGAGCCTGGGTTGGAACTTTGGTGCCTTGTATGAGCCCAGGGACGACCTCCGATTCGGGTTGCACTACCGCACGAAAATGAGTCACGAAGTCGAGGGTAATGTGAAATTCATGAAATCCCCGGAATTCGATGCTTTTGTTGGTGCTGTGATGCCGCCGGGTGTCTTTGTCAATCAGGATGCGTCGGCTCGGCTGACTCTTCCCGAGACGGTTTCTGTAAGTGCCGTAGTAGATCTTACGGATGAGTGGACCATCATGGGAGATGTCACTTGGACACACTGGTCACGATTCGAGGAACTCGTGGTAAAATTTGATCAGAATCAGCCGACGTCGGTCATCCCCGAAGATTGGGAAGACACCTATCGCTATTCTGTCGGTGCTCGCTACCAACGCGACAAGTTAACGCTTCGAACCGGCGTCGCTTACGACGAGACGGCCATCAAGGGTAAGATTGAGCGAACACCGAGGATTCCGGGCAATGATCGCCTCTGGTTGAGCTTTGGGATTGGGTACCAGATTTTCGATCGCACGAAGCTCGATTTTGGTTACTCGCACCTTTTTGTGGACGATACCGATATCCAGAATACCGACGCCTCTTTCGGGCACACCGTGAAGGGTGAGTATGACGCCAGCGTCAATATCTACAGCCTGCAGGTGACCTACAACTTCTAGACCGAATACAGGGTCGAAGTGACAAACGGAAGCAGGAGTCGCTGGGACTAATCTCCCAGCATCTCCTGCTTCAGTGATTTTTGGACTGGACGTTCTGAGAGCCAGATGCCAAAGAGCGCCTGCTTGAAATCATGGCCGGCGATGGTTCCTTTATCCGATCCATTCTTGAGAATCTTGACACCTGTTCCAGGCAGATAAATCAGATCGAAGACATCCTGTTTTACGATCTCCTCATCGAAGACAGCGATAAATATGTCAATCTTCTCGCGAAGCGGTGCTGTATTACCATCTAGTGAGGCCTCAAAGCCCTCGTTGGTGGCTTCCTTCATGCGCTGGCTGGTAATCATGCCCGAAAGGATATGTAGTTTTAGGGCCATGGGCTCATCGGCGGCCGTAATGGTTTTGGCGTCATCGCTCTTCTCGCTGAGATAGAGCCCGCCAACGTACATGTCCATGAAGAGCTTGGTGCGAATTCCCGCACCATTTAGAAGTAGCTCGCTGCTTTCGGCCTTCAGCGTGTCGGGTATGTTGGCTCCGGCCACTTCGCGCGCGTCGGTCTCGAATCCAATCAAAAGAACACTCATGGCAATGGCAAAGACGATTCTGTGCATTTCCCCTCCGATCATCGGCTAGTAAAAATTAACTTCATTGATGGGCATGCTTTACCGAAAACAGCATAAAACCGAATAACTTGTAGCAGTTGACCGCTTACATCTAACTATGTCCAACTACGTCTAACAAGGAAGGTGCTGGTAGAAATGAAAAAACTAACTCTCGCTGTCCTGGTATTCGCTGTCTCCTTGTGGTGGCTTAAAGACTCCACCATTAGTGTGCCAACGAACGATGTAAGCTTCGATTATATTATAAAGTACTCAGGAACGGGTAGCTCAAACGAACTTCTCCCCATGCTGATTGCACTTCACGGCAATGGAGACAAAGCCAAGAATTTCTATGATACCACCTTGGACCAGATGACTGTCCCTGCGCGCATTGTTTTGATTCAAGGTCCGCTGTCCCATGGCCGTGGCAACGCCTGGCCCTGGACCCCTGCTGACTTCTCTCTCTACGGAAAAGCCTTGAGTGAGGCATCTGAGTTGCTTGCACTGAAGTATCCGACAGTCGGGGAACCGATATTGATGGGATTTTCTGGCGGGGCGATGATGGCCTATTACCAAGCCGCAAAATATGGGGATAGCTACTCTTATATCTTCCCGGTATCGGGTTCGCTATCGGAGCCGTTGCTGGGTGAGGGAACCCTGAACACCAGTGCTCAAGTTTTTGCCTTTCATGGGAAAAGTGACCGCGTCGTGTCATTCAGTGGGGGAAAGAACGCAGTCAAGATCTTGAGAGCCAATGGTGCAAGGGTGCAGTTCACTGAGTTTGCTGGAGGTCACCATGGGATCTTCACAGATATGAAAACCGAAATTACCCAGGCCATCGAACAGAAAATAGAGAGCCTGTAGCGACCCTCGATGGGCTAAGAGTCCTCAGGGGCCAGGTGCTGGCTTCTCTTCCGGCGCCTTCTCTGGTGCCTTCTCTTCTGGAATGTAGGGCTCGCTGATTGCAATTTTGACGCGATCCCCCTCTTTGAATTTATGATCAATAAAGACGCCATTGAAGACGGCGGTTTCTTGTGGGGTCCAGCCATTCCCCGTTCTTTCACCAATGCTTTGGATGCTTTCTTCCGCCAGTGCTGTGGTGATGCGTATGTGCATGCCAGAAGTTGAATTCCGCTCCTCCTCGGTCAAGGGGCTAAAGCTGCGCGCGGTGACCAAGGTGCGGCGTAGGTGCTTCTCCTCCATCATGGACGGGGTCATGCCCGTCACGTACCAGGTAGCGTTTGAGTGAGGGAAGAAAGTAATGTACGAGCTGATGCTGCCACCGCGGCCGCTTGCTTCCAGTTTTACACGCCAGGCATCGATGTGCCCCACCTTCACGGGCTTGGATTCCAAGACCTTCAATTTCTGATTCTCACTCGCCTCGGCCACCCAATCGTCGGCTGCGGTCTGGGGATTGTCAGTGGGCGCATCGGCTCTCAAGAAAACCACGGCCTCCCCGCGTGGTTCCGAGGCGCCAACGGCTTGGTTGCCGTTACTTGTTTGCCAGCCGCGCGGGAAGTTGATCTTGAAGCCCAGGTCGGGGTGTATGAATTGGTTCGCTTTGAAGATTCCTGCCTCTGGACGCTGACCGTAGGCCAACCCGTTGAGTTGCTTGTAGAGGGAACCTTGGGGGTCCTCCATTCCAGGGGCTCGAGTCCAGCGCATTTCTCGAGCGCGTACCGCAGTGCTGGCAGCGCGTTCCGTGGCACCCGGATGGCTGTCAAAAAAGCTGGGCCCTGGTTCGTAGCCATAGTGCAGGCGAACTGATTTTCCGAGATTTTGAAGGAAGGTGGACATGCCCATGGGGTCGTAACCGGCTGCTGCGCAGAGGATTTGGCCTCCTTTGTCGGCATCCCGTTCCATGTCGCGGCCATAAGAAGCCATCGATGCCATGCGCATATAACCCATCCCGATATTACGTTGGGCCATTTGTTGTTGAGCAGCAGAATGGCGGTGTGCGGCATGGGTAATTTCATGTCCGATGACACAAGCTAACTCATCTTCGTTATTGGCCAGCGCAAACAGTCCGCGCGAGATGAAGATGTAACCACCGGGCAGGGCGAAGGCGTTGGGTTCGGTCTGATCGACGACAGCGAATTGATACCTGAAGCCACGCGAGTCTACGCCGCGGAGTAGTTTATGGCCGATGCCATTGATGTAAGCGTGCAGTTCTTCGTCTGGCATGATGCCAATATCAGAAGCTACGGCTGCGGCATTTTCCTCACCTACGCGTGCATCATCGTAATCGGTTTGGAGTACGGTGCGCCCACCCGCGCTGGCCACGGATCCTGAGAGCAAAAGTAGGAATGACAGCAGACACGCGAGGCAAAGGGCTTGGACGCCAGCGGATGCGAACAGCAAAGAGTTTCTTGTCGATGTAGGGAAAGTAGTCACGGCAGCCTCTCTCCTAACGGATGTCCGAAACCCAAGGCCCATCGGTGAGCCACCTGGCTTTGTATTGCCCGAGTAAGCCAGTGTACTCAAGCATCTCCAAGTAATTTTCAACGAGATTCACAAGCAGTGGTGCGTTAGCGGGCAGTGCTATGCCCAAGGGCTCGATAGTGAAAGGCGTATGCTGAACGTATAGACCTGCGTCGGGGTTGCGCCACATGGCCAGGCGGCACACGGGATCGTCCGCCACAAAAGCATCGACTTTGTCATCGATGACTAACTGAATTGCCTCTTGGTAATCATCGGTAGCAATCAGCGTGGCATTGGGCAGCATCTCTTTGATTAAAGCGACGTTGGTGGTGCCCTTGACGCCTGAGAAGGTGTATTCGGTTTTGTTAAGTTGTTCGATGGAGTGCGCGTCGGCGATTTCGCGTGACTTGGTTAGCGCAACTTGCCCCGAGATGAGATACGGACCGGCAAAGGCGACACGGGCATTGCGCTCGGCGGTAATGGTAATGGCCGATGCGACCATGTCGACGTCACCATTTTCAAGGCTGGGCAGTAGCTTTGAAAAGGGCATGATCTCGTAACGGACATCCAGGCCCATGGCGTCGGCCAGAGCTTCGACGATATCGATATCAAGACCGATCAATTCCCCCTCTTTATTCTTCATATTAAGAGGTGCCTGCTCGGCTGTGATTGCCACTCGAATTTCGCCACGTTGGATGATGGCGTGGAGCGGGCTCGTATTCTGATCCGCAGGTCCGCTGGCCGGTGAGAGCGATTGGCACGCGCTGAGCCCCAGCAGAAAACAACTCGCCAGCAATAGGGTGAGTAAGCGTTGATAAGGTCGGTGCTGACGCATCGTAAATTCTCCTGGCTGGATTCAAACGGGCGCTGCTCACTTCCAGGGAGCAGCAAGGTTGGAACCATAGCGGAAAAATCAGGGCTTCCGCTCTCGCATCACCGGGTCTTGGTGAACCTTGAGTAGAACGTGTTCTACCCTGGGCGATTTTCCTACAGTAGTACAAAGTACTGTGTCGCAGATTGATTTTGTCTGCTTGGAGGATCTAAAAACCCTCGAAGCCTGCAATCTGAGGAATGTACGTTGTTCCATCTACCCATCCCGAGTACGCTGAAATCCTCTTGCTCAAATTGCCGGAACCTTTTAACGCTTCGGGCATAATGCTGTATCGGAAGAGGCTATGTCTTATCAATTCATGATCGAGAATGATCACAAAATTATATACAGCCTGGTAAAGGAACTCTGTTCCTCAGCACGCCTGGGTCTCGCGCCTCATGAGTGCAAAGGTATCTTTGCAAGAATCATCGAGAAGCTACAAGATCACTTTCATACTGAAGAGACGGCGATGTCTTTACACGGCTATCCGGATGCTCAAACTCACCGCGATGCACATCTGAAGCTCTTGGATCTATTTCATGGGATCGGTGATAGCCTCATCACTTCCGATGGCAAACTGTACCTCGGCAAGCTTGAACGCGGAGAAGCTGAGATTTCCGACCATGTTTGTTCCCACGACATCGAATTGACCCATTTTTTACGGGACAAATACCCCGAGTAGCCTCCCGCCCTCCTCATTTCATCCCAAGCATGGTACCTTCCTTTCCGTTTCGCCCTGGGAAAAGGGAGACTTTTGCCAGAGCCGAAGGTCGGAGAAGGAGACTGTAGATGCCGAGCGATATAGCAGATTTGATCGTTAAGTTAGAGCGCGAGCAGGTGTTAGAGGCTGTTGGCGAGAGGGCTGCGGCGAAAGAGGACCCGCTGGTTTTGCTCGAAGAGTGCCGTCAGGGCATGCTGAAAGTGGGCCAGCGCTTTCAGGACGGGGATTACTACCTCGCCGAGCTCATGATTTCAGGTGAGATCTTCAAAGAGGCCATGGAAGTCCTCGAACCTTACCTTGAGGACGTGCGGGGCAGTGAGCGCATCGGAACCGTTGTGCTGGCCACCATGCACGGCGACATCCACGACCTGGGAAAGAACATCGTCGCCACATTGCTGCGGGTACACAATTTTGAAGTCCACGATCTAGGGGTCAATGTCGAGCCCGAAGCCGTGGTTGAAAAAGTGAAAGAGGTCGCCCCGGACATCGTCGGTTTTTCATCTCTGATCACCACCTCTTTTGAGAGCACCCGGCGTGCAGCCGAGTTGCTTGAGCAAGAAGGGCTGCGCGATCAGCTGAAAATCGTAGTTGGTGGTGGCGTGACCACGCCCGAGTTTGGTGAATACGTAGGGGCGGACTTCCAGACCTTGGACGCATCTGTTGGAGTGACCTATTGCCTTGAAGCCTGCACGGCAACGACAGGGGAGGCGTAGAGATGGCACAAGAATCCATGACAGCCGACGAACGTGTATGGTCAGCGCTTCGCTTGGAGAAACCAGATCGAGTTCCCGTGATCCCGACTTTGCTGCCGGAGCCTGCGGCGGGATTGGCAGGCGTGCCCCAGGCGAAGGTCGCTTCTGATAATCAAGCCGTCGTGCAGGCGGTGTTCGATGTTTATGATCGGATCGGCGGCTGGGACAATATTTATCCTGCGACCTACAAGCCCATTCAATTGCAAGCCGCCGGTGTCTTCCCCATGAAGATGCGTATACCGGGTGTGGATCTCGACGATCAAACCCCCTTCCAGTTAGACGAGCAAGAGGTGCTCAAACCGGAGGATTTCGAGAAGATCGCCGAGATGGGTTTCGATGCTTTCTTTGAGGAAGATTTCCTGTGGCGCGTCAGCGACCTCACGCCCGAGACAAGGGCCGAAGAGATGACGAAAATCATGGTAGGGGGAGGGATGTTCCTCGGTGAGTGCGCGAAGCGCGAGATCAAACCTCTCTTTCTCGCCAATGGACTTCATCCCTTCTTTCTCTTGTCCCTGACCCGCTCCATGATCCCTTTTACCCAAGATGTCTTTTACAAACCCGAACCGGTGGAACGCGCGCTGCGTCGCATGACGACGGACCTCATTGAGAAGCAGCTGCGCATCGTCAAACAAACGGGGATCGATATTTTCATGTGTAGCGAAGAGAGGGCGGGTGGTTTCTTCTTTTCGCCTGCTCACTTCGAGCGTTTCTGGTGGCCCTATACCCAGGAGATCGTGGAAACACTTTGGGCCGAGGGGATTGTCACGCTGTTCCATCTCGATACCGACTGGATCAAGAACATCCCTTATTTCAAGAAGCTCCCCAAAGGTTCAGCCGTGCTCGAGCTCGACAGCACGACCGATATCTTTGCGGCAAAAGAGATGCTACGCGGTCATCTCTGCTTGAAAGGTGACGTTTCGGCGGCGTCACTCTCCATCGGCAATCCAGAGGATATAGCTGCCTACTGTAAGCGCTTGATCGATGGGGTGGGCGGAGATGGTGGCTTCATCCTGGGCACCGGATGCAGCGTGCCCCCGGACGCAAAGTTCGAGAACCTTCGCGCCATGATCGAGACGGGAAAGACTTATGAGCTGACGAGGGGTTAATCTTGTCGGCCAAGCTCGGAAAACGGTCTTGGGTATTCCCAGTTCTTCTAGTGTTCCTTGGTATTCTCGCGAGCTCCCTTTATATCTATTTCTTTGAACTAACAGATCCTCGGGGAAATGTTGGTACGACGGTCGAAGAAATCGAAGAGAAGCCTCTGCTCAAGCTGCCGCTCGATTATGTCGGGAGCACGCGCTGCGGTGAGTGTCACAAGCCCGCCTTCGAGGCCTGGCGCAACTCACACCACGACCTGGCCATGCAGGAAGCCAATGAGACTAGCGTTCTCGGTGATTTTAATAATGCCAGCCTGAAACATTACGGTGTTACCTCGCGCTTCTTCCTGAAGGACGGTCGCTACACGATTCAGACGGATGGCCCCGACGGCACACTGCAGGATTTCGAAGTGGTCTACACCTTTGGTGCTGTTCCGCTCCAGCAATACATCGTGGCTTTTCCCAACGGGCGTTACCAAATCCCCACCCTGGCTTGGGACACACGGCCCGAAGAAAACGGGGGCCAGCGCTGGTTCCATCTCCAACCCGACGAAGTCATCACCTCCGACGATCCACTGCACTGGACGCGCGGGTTTTATAATTGGAACCACAGCTGCGCTGAATGCCACTCCACCGACGTAACGAAAAACTACGACGCGGCCAATCAGAGTTTCAATACCCAATGGTCCGAGATTGATGTGGGCTGCGAAGCCTGTCACGGTCCGGGGACCCGCCACGTAGCGTGGGCCGAGCAGGAACCCGCGCCCTCTCTCGACACGAAGCCAGCAGAGATGGAACTCGTCGTTCTCTTTGACGAGCGCAAAGAATCAGCCTGGACCATTGATCCCCAGACAGGAAACGCCGTGCTCAGTGGCCGTTCGAAGACCCGCGACGTGGAGATTGATACTTGCGCCCCTTGCCACTCGCGACGTGCGCAGATGGTTGAGGGTTTCCGGCCCGGTGAGAACCTGATGCAGACGCATGTACCGAGCCTGATCAGTGGAGACCTGTATTTTGATGATGGCCAGATTCGTGAGGAGGTTTTTGTTTACGCCTCTTTCCTTCAGAGCAAGATGTACGCCAAGGGAGTGACGTGTGCGGATTGCCACGATGCGCACGCGCTTACGCTGCGCGCACCGGGTTCGCAAGTATGCTCGCAATGCCATCAGGCTGAGAAATATCAAACCGTAGAACATCATCACCATCCGCTGGAGTCGACGGGTGCAGATTGCGTCGAGTGCCACATGCCTGCGACCACGTACATGGAAGTCGATCCCCGTCACGATCACAGCATTCGGATTCCGCGGCCCGACCTGACACAAACGATTGGCACCCCCAACGCTTGTAACCTGTGCCACGCAGATAAGACGGCGGAGTGGTCATCGGACTACATCACACAGTGGTACCCCGAACCGCTTCCGGGTTTTCAAAATTTTGCGGAGGCGCTTTCCGCGGCGCGCTCGGGAAACCCGGCGGCAGGCTCGCTGCTCGTCGACGTACTCACAAGCCCTGAAGAATCCGCCATGGCGCGTGCTGCCGCGCTGTCTGAACTCGGTCCCTATCTGTATCCATCGACGTTCATCTATGTCCAAGAGGCGACACGTGACCGTTCCGCTTTGGTTCGGCTCGGAGCGTTGCGCGCGCTTGTCCCGCTGGATCCCGCTCGGCGAATCAGCGTGGCCGGGCCGCTGCTAAACGATCCGGTGTTGGCGGTGCGAACCGAAGCCGCCAACCTTCTTTCGGATGCGCCCGCGAACCAAATCCCCGCTGTCTTTGTCCCTGCGTATCAGAAGGCCATGGCTGAGTACGAAGCCTCGCAGAAGCTCCACCTCGACCGCCCGGATCGACAGATGAATCTCGGGCTGCTCTATGCAGGACGCGGTGATTTCGAAGCTGCGGAGTCCGCCTATCGACAAGCCATCGCCTTGGAACCGGGCCTCGTCCGGTCCACCATCAACCTGGCCGATCTGTATCGAACGCTTGACCGGGAGGATGAGGGCAAGGCACTGCTGACAGATTTTCTGGCTCGACAACCGGAGCAGACCGAGGCCAATTATGCGCTGGGTCTGTTATTGGTTCGAGAGAAGCAACTCCCCGAAGCGCTTCCTTATCTCGAGAAAGCCAGTCGCAACGCCGCCACTCCCCATTACAGCTATGTCTATGGCGTAGCGCTCTACAGCGCGGGAAAGACGGGGGAAGCAACTGAGTTCTTGGAGGCGAGGCTCATGGACTTCCCCGGAAATCAAGAACTGCTCAGCGCACTGATCTCGTTTCTTGAGGAGCAAGGTGAAGCGGATCGGGCCCGTGCCTACGCCAAACAGTTCATCGAATTCTGGCCAACAGATCCCGTCACACCCGCACTGAGAGAACGCTTCGGCATAGCGGATTGAGAGTTCGTTGCCGCACGAAGTAGCGCTACGAGCAGGCTAGGAGCTTGTTTGCCCTGACCCGCAGTTCGTCCTTGTAGTACGTGGTCGGCACGGCATCGATAATGGCGTGCGCAGCCCACGAAACATCCTCGGCCGTGACAAGTGAAAGATTGATGGGTGCCGTGTTGTATTGGTAGTCGTTGCCTTCGGCCGAAGCCACGTTGCGAATCTTGTTCTTGATGGCGTACTCGTGGAGCGCGTTGCCCGGCCCCGGAGTAGCGATTGAAAAGGAAAGGCAGTCAGGACGGATGCGTTCGACCAACTTTACCGTCGCTTCCAGGTCTTCACGGGTTTCGACGGGCGCGCCCAGCATCACGAATGCGAGGGTCCCGATGCCATACTCGTGGCAAAGGTCGAAAGCTTTGATGGTTTGCTCGATCTTGATTCCCTTGCGGAAAAAATCCAAAACTTTCTGCGAGCCACTTTCAACACCGAAAGCGATGGCCTCAAGGCCGCATTTTTTCATCTGTTCAAGCAAGGGAACGGAAATCTGATCAACGCGTGCCTGACAGATCCAGCTGGAATCGGTAAGCCCGGCGGAGGCAAGCTCGCGCTCGAACTCAACGAACCACTCGACGCCGCCCAGCACCATGGTGTCGTCCTTGAAAAGGAATTTTTTGTAGCCAAGGGTTTTTGAGATGTTCGCCATTTCCTGCGCGATACGTTTTGGACTTCGCGCTCTTACCTTGGGCCCGTGCATATAGTCCAGCATGGGTTTGCAAAACAGACAGTTATAGGGACAGCCGCGCGTGGCCATCATGCCGACAAATTCAATATCGTTATCAAAGTATTTGCTGTAGTCGTCGATCAGGGTTCGGTCGGGATCGGGGAAAGTATCAAGATCCGGCTCGAATCCCCGCTCCGGTCCGAAAACAACTTCATCCCCTTTTTTCGCGGCCGCTCCAGCCACTTCATAAAAAGGCGTACCGTTCTGAATTGCTTCCACGAGATCGAGGGCCGTGTATTCGCCCTCGCCTTTGACGGCGGCGTCGAACCCCTTCAGCACGGCGTCTTCTGTCTCCAACGTGGCGTGAGGGCCCCCGATGATGACGGGAAGGTCGGGGTGCTTTTCCTTGATGCGGTTGAGCACCTTGCATGCCCGTCCGAAGAGCACGGTGCTAGAGCTGATACCCACAAGGTCGACGTCAGCCACGGCTTCATCGACGAGTTCAATGGCGTCCACCGCCAGGTCGAAAAATTTAGCCGTATGGCCGTGCGCCTTGAGCACGGCACCAATATGCAAAAGTCCAAGCGGCTCCTGAATCTGCCCGAAAGTCGGATAATCCCATCGAGGGTAAATCAATACTACGTTCATCTTTTCTTATACCTTTTTTAAATCCGCTGAGCTCTTTGCGCCTCTAAGGAAGTCAGCATTGAACCCCTGCACGGGCAGTGACCTTCATCGGAAATTGGAAGGGGGAATCTAGTACGAACGAATCAGCTTAACACGAATAAAGTCTTGAACTAGAGGGCGTGGAGTCGCAGGCGGAAGAGTTCGGAAGATCGTTAGCGCTCGCCTTGAATGGTTAAGAAAGGCTTTGCTTGTTTAACTACTGTTCTGAGTTGACTTGTCAGTACCTGCAAGACTCCTCTCCCGAAGTAACGGGTGGATGGAGATGGCACCCCCTCTTCCAATAATTAGAGGACATGGCTCGGGCAAACGCTTATGGGAATTTTATGCCCTCGGTTAGAACTTATTTCTTGACCCGTGCTGCCGGATCTTGGCGATAAAAACTCTGCAGGAGGGCGTAAAGATCGGGGTGATGCGAGCGCATTTCTTGGGGCTCGTCGAAGAACTGCCCGGTAATCACGGCGAAAAATTCAGCCTCGTCGGTGGCGCCATAGACATCGAGGAAAGTGCGCTGTCCTTGTTCCGCCTGCTGCTGCAGTGCCAGGAATTCCCGCTCACACACCTCCACCCATCGCTTCAAGGCATCGCGATTGTCATGCTCCGGCGTGCCATCCGCTGCACCATCGAGCATGTCCAACTTGTGCGCGAACTCGTGGTAGACCACATTGACCTCACGCACAGGATGGCGACCGCCGTCTCGCACCGCGTCCCACACCAAGATCACCGGCCCCCTGGTACTCGCCTCGCCCAAAATAGGGACGGGCCTCTCTACGGGGGCGTTCGGAATTTCGTAACTCTGGAAGCGCCGCTCGGGAGACCAAACGGTGGTGGGGTAGATGAGGATGGACTGCACGTTGCGATAGAAATCATGTGGCAGTCCCAGCAACAACAAACAGGCTTGCGTCGCAATGGTGACGCGAACCTCATCGTCCAACTGAAGGCCGCCACAACCCTCCCAATGTTTCTCCGCGACGAAAACCTGCACCAAGCCGCGAAGCTGGCAGCGCTCTGCTTCATCCAACCAGCGAAAATGCGCCACATTGCGCACAATGTGCTCCTCCCACGCATCCGGAAAGGGCCTGGCCATAAGCTTCTTGCGACGACGATTGCGAAACCAACGAAACATATCGGGAAGGCTAGCCCAGTAGTATTTTGAAAAGTATCGCGCGAAGTGAGGCTTGGTGTGGATGTTGACGGATGAAGGCTGTTTATTGCATTATGGTTGAAATGACCTAAACTTTAGTACATATGTTCTAAACTTTAGGTTATATGTTCCGATAACCAGGTTATAGGAATCCCTACTTGTGCTGGAAGGAATCTTCGGAAATGCCACTGCGGAAAAAGTGCTGCTCTATGTAGAGCAGTATGGGGAGGGCTACGCACGCGCGGTTTTCAACACCTTTGATGACGTCAGTGTGAGCATGGCCCAGGGACAGCTCAAGCGTTTCGAAGAGGCAGGCCTCCTGGTTAGCCAGCTCAAGGGACGCACTCGGCTGTACACTTGGAATTCGCGTTATGCCTTCTTGCCCGAGGTGCGTGCCCTCCTCCGGAAAGGGCTCGAGCTACTCCCCGAAGAGGAACGGCAACGCTACTTCAGCGAGCGACGCCGCCCGCGCCGCACGGGTAAACCCAATTGAGAAAGATCGACGAAGCGATGGAGCGTGAAGACGTGGCTGCGATGGTCTGTGCTGCGCTTGATCGGCACAGGATTCAGGCCGTTCTTTCGGGAGGCGCAGTCGTCTCCATTTATTCGAATAACGAATACGAGTCCTATGACCTCGACTTCGTGCGAACCGGCATTGCCCGCAAGGTCGACGTCGCAATGGAGGAACTCGGCTTCGTGAAGGAAGGGCGGCATTGGCGACACCCCAAGAACCGCTACTGGGTCGACTTCCCGCCCGGACCCGTTCAAGTGGGAGATGCAATCGTCACCAAATTTGCAAAGCGTGAAACACCGCTTGGCGTGTTGCGTCTATTAGCTCCCACTGAGTGCGTGATGGATCGCCTTGCCGGCTATTACCATTGGGATGACCCGCAGTGTTTTGAGCAAGCCGTCGCAGTTGCGCATCACCAACTCGTGGACCTGCAGGAAATCGAAGCGTGGTCTCGTCGCGAGCACTCTGATCCCGAGCATTTCCAAGAGAAGTTTAAGCAATTCACCAGCAGGCTTGAGCTGTCGAAATAATCACTAGAGACCGAGAGGGAAAGATTAAATCACACAGGCAAAAAGGGTTACAAGGCTTCAAGCCTTGTAACCCTTTGCCATTCATGGTGGCCCGGAGTGGAATCGAACCACTGACACCGCGATTTTCAGTCGCGTGCTCTACCAACTGAGCTACCAGGCCACGAGGGGGCGTACTCTAGCT
>PIVT01000514.1 GCA_003353845.1 Pseudomonadota bacterium
TCCGGTACATCTTCAAAGTCAGCATCCTCGACGTCTTCGCTGTCCATTTCAAACAGCAGATCCTCGACGTTGTCAGGCGCTTTCTCCTCGGCCTCGCGGCCTATGAGCTTCGGAAACAGCTTCGTGTAGAACTCGGTCTTGTTCAGCTCTGCCCACTCTGCAAAAGCCGTGACCCCACCATTCATCTCGAACGCTGCAATAATCGCCGCCCTGGAATACTTCCCCGCGCTAACGATCAGCTCACCATTGCTGACGGACGTAACCTGGGAGAATTTCTTGACGGCGGTTCCTGTACTCATTTCCAAGCGTTAGCACGCTCATCAATCGGGATCAACAATTTTCCGCAGAATTGCGACACTCTTGCGGCTCATGTACCAGCCCGATCCGCGCTTACCTTCGATCTTCACCCGCCCGTCTGTCTCATCGTGCAGGATCTCGCGGCACCGCTGGATCAAAACCCGCAGTTTCGCTGGTGCTGGCATACCCGGATCAGCCTCGCCATACAGCTCCTCGCAGAAGTCAAAAGCCGAAAGGTAGGTCGCCGGTTCATCGGCCAGCGATCCGATAATAAAATCCTGTTGCTCACTCAGGCCCCACGCCCTCGGCAACTCCATCTCTTCGCTCATTTACTCTCCTCCTCAGAACGGAATATCCGTCTCATAATTGTCCCACACATGATTGCGCAGGTCATCAAGGATCGCTTCGCGTTCTGCGTGATCCGTCTTAAACGCCACAGGCATGATCTCAAGGATCTCTGCGTACCGGAACCCCTCCCGGTGACACAGGGCCAGAAAAGGCTCCGTGGACGTCTCTATCAGCTCTCTGTGCTGCGCCGTCGTCTTGTCCAGGCTGAGGTAATGGGCTTCCCACTTGTCAGCGTTCGCCGCATGGGCCACCAACACCCTCAGAAGGGCCTCGGCAACGTCACCGGCCTTGCTAACGCCTTGGTCGTCCAGCGCTTGTAACTAAGCTCGAACGGCCCGATCACGACACTGATAAACCACG
>PIVT01000157.1 GCA_003353845.1 Pseudomonadota bacterium
CGTCATGTCGAAGTAGCGCATTGTGAACAGCTTGGGTGGCAGGTCGAGGACGTCGTCCTTGAGAACGCGATCGGAGAAGCTGGCGAGGATCTTGTTCAACTCGTCGAGGTTCTTGTACCGCAGCAGCTTGTCGTAGCCTGGGTCGTACCCCAGCTGCGCCTTGCACTCGGCGGCGGTGAACCAGTCTCCGAAGTAGGTCTTGAAGGCGGCGAAGCTCCCCATGCCATGCCTGTGCCACAGGTCTGGGTCGAGGAAGCGCAGCTGGCTGTATATGTCGAAGGGCTTGTCACCCGGCGTCCCAGTCAGCACGCGGCGGTACACTCCGTAGCGACCGCTCGCGCCGACCGAGCGGGTGCGCTTGGCCTTGGGCGTCTTCACATGGTGTGACTCATCCAGGATGTACATGCAGCGGCGGCGTTGGAGAAACTTCCACACGGCCTTCTTTCCACGCTTGGTCATGAAGGCGTTGTAGCTTATTGTGAACACGGCGAACCCCTCGTGGGCCAGAACCTTCTCGAACTCTGCCTGATGGTACTTCGTCCCAGCCTTCTGAGTGCGCCAGAACATCATCCTGGTCCTCTTCATTATCCGGTCGGGAAGATGTATCGGCAGCTCGTCTGTGACCCAGTTCCGGTGCACCCCGTTGGGCGCTACCACCACCATGCCATCTATCCTCTCCCGCTCATAGAGATCGGCGGCGGTGTCGATGGTTGGCTTGGTCTTTCCAGTTCCCTGCTCCCAGAGAAGTGCGAAGGCCTCCAGCTCACGTGTCTCGTCGAAGACGCGCTGCTGGTGGTCGAATGGCTTGGTCTTGAATTGGTATGTCATTGGCTCGCTCCTGCGCCCAAGGGTGGGCTCGGTTGAGGTTGGAGGCAATCAGCTTTGGTCAGGTCGGACTAGTCGGACTTCCCATTTTGGGAATGGAAAAGTCCGACTCTCTAAGATGTTGTTCTACTTACCTTATTCTTAACAGGTCGGACTAGTCGGACTAGTCGGACTTATTTTAGCTCCAAAGCTATAGCCATAATTTAGAGGATATTTTCGTTTTACCTCCCAACTTGAAAAAGGTCGGACTAGTCCGACTAGTCCGACCTAAGCCGAATTCACCTTTGGGCTGAATGGTTTAGAGAGTCGGACTTTTCCATTCCCAGTTTGGGAAGTCCGACCTATTGACCGAAGTCGACCGATTTTACATCAACTCGTAGTGTGGACCGTCAAGAGAGGGCCGCTTGCCCTGACGTCTCTTGCGGGCTGTGTACTCCTCTACCATGATCTCGGTGTTCAAAGTTGAGTTGTCGAGGCGCTCCCAGCAGCCTCCCCACCTTATCTTCACCCCAAGCTCCTTGGCCGCCTGGCGCATGGCAGAGGCTATTAGGTGGATGGCTGGCCACTCCCAGCGGAGTTTTCCATTGATGTAGGGGACGAGGTCGACCGCGTGCCCAAAGCCGGTGGCCTTCTGCTTGAGGTGCTTGGACTTCATTGTCCACGACACCCCTCTGTCGACGTATTCTCTCTGCTCGGCCTTGGACCGGAGCCCATCGTGGACTGTGAAGTCCTGCTCCGAGATCTCTATGGCTCTCTTGACCACTGCTACCAAGTCGGGGTGAACACCCTTCAACTCGGCCTTGGAATGCCTTCCCAACTTGAAACCCATCGACTTTCTCCGACTATGTTATAGATGCCACTTGTTGTTGATCATTGTGATGATGGCGCGCTTGCCATTTGGATATGTAAGGATGTGGGACGCGCTCCAGGAGCTTGGTCCCTTGTTGTAGCCCTGGTCATTCTGCCCAGTGAGCCCAGCGGTGTAGATGCCGTCCAGGATCCCAGCTGAGTGTGAGTGACCCCTGTTCACCTTCCGTCCAAGCTTGGCGAGGTTCGTCTCGCTGCCTCGCGCCCCGTTGGGTCCGAGATGGCCGTGCATGCCATGCTCGATGTTTAGGACGGTGAAGGACTCATCTTGGAGCAGGAATTGTATGTCGTCTCGCTCGCCAAGAGCACGCTCCACTCCCCACTTCAACATGTTGAGTGGTGTGGTGGGGTTGTCCCTTATTGACTTGTAGGCGTGCAGCTGGGCCTCGAGGAAGTATATGGCGTTGATGGGGTCGGTCTTGTAGTCGCCGATCCTTAGCCACTCCGTCATCATGTCGTTGTGGTTGCTGTCCACGACAATGGTCTTGCACCATGGTCGAGATACGTTTGACAGCAGGTCAGCCACATCGCTCACCTCCACCTCCACTGAGTCGTGACCCAGAACGTAGGCGGCGAAGCGATCGTGGCACAACTTCCTCTTGGCGGTGTGTGAGTTGCGGGCGCGCATGTCCAGGATGTCGTGCATTAGTTGGTACTTCGGCTTGAGCGTGTCCATAACCCCGTTCTCTCCCCAGCACAGGTTCGCTATGTGGGGATCTATGGCGGCGGTGTGGATGTCTCCCCAGGTCACTGTCTCGATGGAGTGTCCCTCGGTGCAGCCGTCTGGGGTGAAGCACTTGTCAAGGTCGTAGGCCAGTCCGGAGGAGTTTATGTTGATCTGACGGACGAACCAGTCGCCCTCGCTGTCAACCTCGACTATGAGCCCACCGTACACATGGTGGAAGTCGGCCTTCAATCCTGCCTTCTTTTGTATGTAGTTGCGCTTGGTTACGGTGCCCGTGGTGTAGTTGAACTTGGTCGGCTCGTATTTTCCTGAAGCCACCGAAGCCATGGCGAGCTTGGCGTGCGGAAATATTCCCGAACGCTCGCCCGTGTATTTTTCGAGGTCGCTCAACGGGCGGACGGCGGTTGGCAGTATGTTCATCTCCCCGCGCCATTCTAGCGTAGGCGAGAGCCTCACTGGCTCGTCCACTATATGCTTTTCTAATTCCGCGTCGTACCATAGGTCCTCCTTGTCTGAACTTGTTGGAGCGCCGCCGCGCTTGGTTGACTTCTTGCCATAGCTGGCCTTGTTGTAGGTGAATGTGCCGACCATCAGCTCCGCGTCGTAGTGGTCCACGATCGACATCATGGTGTCCCATACCTTGGGGGCCACGAGTGTGTTGTTCTGAGCCGAGGTGAGGAAGTAGCGCTTGACCTGCCCCCTCTTGGGCAACTTCCTGGTCTTGACCTCCATGGAGGCCACTCGTCCAGCGAACATTGGTCGCGAGTCATACTCACCGGCGTACACCAGGTGGTTGCGGACGGTTGATCTGTTGATACCGAGGGCACGGGCTGTGCCCATTATTGTGCCAAAGCGATGGTAGGCCTCGACGACCTTCGGAGTTAGCTTCTTGTCCATCACCTTTGGCATACTACTTTCCTATCATGTCTTTGAACCCCACCCATAGCGCCGCGCAGACGCCAGCTGTGACGAGCCCAACGAGGGTCATGAGACCCTTGCTCTCGACCTTCTCCATGGAGCGCCGCCACTTCCGTATGTGGAGCATGTCGGCCTGGAACTCGGGGTCGTCCATTATGGAGCGAAGCTCCCTGAGTGACGCCATGTCACGTTGGACTTCGATTGGGTTGTTGTGGTCTATTCCAAGGGAGGTGAGTGTCTGTTGGACAGCCATGTCGGCTGTCTTCTGGGCGGTTCGTTCTACAAGGGCCTTCGATTGCTCGTCCATGCTACTTGTCCTTGACTGGTGGTGTTGACTTCAGGGGCAACTCACCCCTATAGTACCGAAATCTCCACCCCGCCTCTTTCAAGAACCTTCCGATGTCAGCCCCCTGCTTTGACAACCTCTCATATTGACGAGGAGTGATCGCCATGAAAACCCAATTATCGCCTTTAGGCAAGGTCTCTGGTGTCAATACCTTCCATTCCAGAACAATATCTTCAACCGCCCTCGGGTTCGGGACGTTCGGGTTCGGGTCCGGTCGGTCTATCTTCTCCGGTGCACTCTTGATCTCGAGAACCGGAGGCGCACTTGAGCATCCGCTGATAGTCAGCAGTACCGCGATTGATAATACGCTCAACAAGGCCAGGTTTCTGGCGGGCCAGGTTGGTGAAGTCATGCTTCGAGAATATGTCATCTAGTCGTCTCCGTTCCTTGGCCGCGTCGTGGGCCACCTCCTCCATCTCATCCATCCGAGCCACAAGCGTGTCTTGGGCCTCCTTCCACTC
>PIVT01000515.1 GCA_003353845.1 Pseudomonadota bacterium
ATCGTTGACATGCAGGCACGGGCATCCAGCAGCGAAGAGCGCATCCGCGCCTTAGAGGCACGCGTGGCGGCGATGACCGACACCGTCTCCAAGATGGACCCCGTGGCCCTCAGTGGCACAGGGTCCCATCGACAGAGATTGGTCGACGCCAAGAACCTCGCGCCCGACGTCTTCAGCGGCACTAAAGGCATGCAGTGGCGGGACTGGAACCACCGCATGAAGTGCTATATGGCGGCCATGAAAGCCACGGTCCGCCACGCCATGGACCACGTCGAACGCCGTACCGAGCCGGTCCTCTACGAGCACCTCGAATCCTACGGGATCACGCCGGAGGACGACGTAGAGCTCAAGGCGTTCATGGCGCTGAAGACGTGTGACCAGGCTCACATCATCGTGCGGCAGCACGACCTGGACCCCGGTCTGGAGCAGTACAGAGCACTAGCTGCGTACTTCGAACCAGATACGGAGGCCAGAGGCCTGGAGGATCTACGCACGATCCTACAGCCGCAAGTGGCCAGCAACATGGAGGATTTCGCTCGGCGGTTCCCGGCCTGGAACGCAGCGTATCAACTCCATGTGAACCGCGGAGGCCCGACGGCAACCCTCTCCGACGCAGTGCGCCGCACGATCTGGATCGGCATGCTGCCGTCCAGGGAGAGGGACGACATCAATCGGAATCGGCACCTGTGGACCACCGCAGAACAGCTGTCACGTCATTTGACGCAGCTGATCCACGACCGCACCAGCGGGCCGTCTCCGATGTTGATGCCGCTCGACACCGACACGCACGAAGATGACGTGGAATCGGTGATCGACGAAGACACGGGCGAAACCATGCTATACCGTATTGAAGTCAAAAACGGCAAGCGGTTTCGAACCCGTGTGGGCACCAAGCAGGGCCCAAAGGCGGCAGGCAATAGGGATTGCTACCGCTGCGGTCGCCCGGGCCATTTTGGCCGCGACTGCAAGGCCCGGTCCCACAAGGACGGAGGGCCCGTCCG
>PIVT01000516.1 GCA_003353845.1 Pseudomonadota bacterium
CGCGGCCGCTTTCACGGGCTTAGGCTTGGGAGCCGGCTTGCTTGAAAGCGCCATCTCCCGACGCAACTTCGCCACCTCCGCCTGAAGCGCCTCGGACTTCTCTCTGTCCGACGGGAGGAGAGACGCGCCCAGCGGTTTAGTCTTCGGCTGACCCGCGTGGCCAGCCACCTTCTCGAACGAACTGAGGACCTCACGGACCGCGCTGTCCGTTGGAATCCCTTTGTCCCCCAAAGCCCGTAAGCTCTCGGCCAACGCCTGCAAGAAATGACGGGCGCGATTGACGCAAGAGCTGTCTTGACATTCATCAGGGACCGACTCGATTTCGCTCGCGAGCATCATAGCGACGTTGATGGTCGAAACTTCTCCGTGAATGAATGCTTCATTAGCCACCCGCCGATGACGCTTCACAATATCCCTCGCTGTATAAAGCACACTACTACTATATTCCCAATTAAGTTTCTGCGCACCAAGGGTAAGAAGACGTTGCCGGTGTTCCTCCTTCAAGGAATTGTGAACGCTGTCTAGTCCGAGGATCGCCCCCCGACCGTCGATCCACGGGCACACACCCATCGACAGCGCCCTCAACTCCTCCCGGATATCCGCCAACCCGGGGTCGGCGCACTTCTTAATTGCGATGTAGTACGCCGTAGCGTTCTGCGTCGCGATCAACTGCTCCGCATCACGACCAATTGGAGTCCCGAGCACACCAGTAGCGCGCAAACGTTCTTGCAGCTCTGTACTTGAACCACCGGTCTCGCTAAGACTCTTCTCCAGCGCGATGACCTTTTCGAGAACCTCGCAATCTAACGTAAGACACCCATCCGCATCGAGTACCGCAACTATGACGCGCTCGGCCTCGCCCATGTTAGGCATGATTTCCGACACCGCTTCCACTTGGCTAAGTTCATCCTTACGACACAGCGGGTCCTGCGAAAATGACTCCGCCGCAAGGACCGCTTGTGCTTTCGTGAGCAGAACCACAGGCTCGAGCACAGGGCGGA
>PIVT01000517.1 GCA_003353845.1 Pseudomonadota bacterium
CACGGACCATACGGATACGCAAGGTCGCACCATCACTGCTCGGTTCACGGATGCTACTATCATCGGTACATACTCGCCGTGTTCTAAGTTGCAAGCAGGACCACTCCCTGCTCGCACCTCTTATGACGCATCGCTCCAGGCCCATTATATTGCCGAACTGGCCAGCAACATGGTGATAGGTGTGGGCGACTTCAATCTGGCGCCCAGCCCACAGGATTCCACGTTAACTCGATTCCAACAACTCACGTGTCCGTCGTCGAAACCTGAGGAACGTGCGGCCCACGTGGCCCTGCTCCAAAGCACTGGCATGGGCGATGCATACACGGTGCTAGCGGACCCCCTTGCTCCAACGGAATACACGTGGAGCCCCATCTCCGGGGGACGCCTCTTTAAGCGGGTGTGGAAAATGAGAATCGACTTGAGTTTGGCACCAATCGATCGAATCGGTCCTGGCTGTATCGACGGGCGGCCACGGGTCGCGTCTGTCCGAATCATCCCTGGCTTCTACGGCAGCGACCACAACCCGGTGGAGACGCTCACCACCGCGGATGGCCGGCGCGTTGCACCAATTGAACCGGAATGTACAAAAGCACCACGGGCGGACTGGCCCCGAGAAGCGGCCACGGACAACCAGGACGAACTCCCGTTGCTCGCACGATTACTCCGGGTGCTGCCAGTGTTGCCTGACGTAAGTCAGGAGGTGCTATGCGCCATCTTACGCATATCTGCGGACATGGACGATGCGGTACACAAAGAATCTTTGCTCCAACACGTACACACGGCCCACGCCGAACGGACAGATTTGGAACCTATGCCGTATGCACCTACAGAGGATCAGCCACCAATGGAGCCGTCGCCGTCGGTGCCGGCGCCAGCGCCCTTATCGTCGATGGCACCCGCTGAGGGCCCGCCGCCTATTCATCGTTTAGGCCCTGATGGCAGTACGTGTGCCCCTCCGAAGGCATTCGCACCCACGGTCAAAGTGATGCCTACATTGTCA
>PIVT01000518.1 GCA_003353845.1 Pseudomonadota bacterium
AGAGCTACAGTCGACAAAGTTTTGCAACTTGGAATGAGCTTTCATTTTCACACAGTTTGAGCTTTATCAACACAACGAGCAAGCTCGGGCTGCCCTCTAATACTCTTCTTGGGGATTCTTAAATTTCCGCGACGTGTTCGGCGCCATACTACTTTCCAGAGCGGCATCTTCGCGGATCATCAGGTCCGGGGGGTCCCTTCAGCTTGCGACGTGTTCGGCGAAGCGGCAGTAGAGGACCTCTTTGCCTTCAACATACTTGGATCGCAGGCAGTAGACGGAACAGCTGTGGCACCAAGAAGTGTGGTCGTGCTCGCTACCCCTCGTTTGGTATTCGACTCGCGCGCACACAAGGGCGTATTCTCTCGCTTGGGAAATGGCCCACTCGGGGTGCTCGAGCCGTCGGGCTGGTTTCTTGCGTTTGTTGTCGGCCAAAACGAACGCCATTGCCCCTTTGCGTTTGGACATATTGAGAGCTTGAGGGACGAGCTTGTCGCGGTTGTGACCGTCGCAAGGCCTGTTGACACACGGGCGGCAGCATGTGGTTAATCCGGAGGTCCCACCTTCTATCAAGACAGCGATTCTATGAACCTCGCCGAAGCAAAAATCCGAAGCCGCAGATGCCGCCTGCCGCAAGCGCGCAGACAGAGAGGCGCAAGATCTATAAACCACACATAGAGAGCAGGGAGTCAAAAGAGCGGGAGACAACGCAAAGCACCGAAACTCTTGCGCAGAATAACCTTCGATTAACTAGCAAGGTCGAAGCACGAGCTCGTAAAGCACCGAAAGCCAAGGAAGCACCGAAACCCAAGGTCTGGAAGAAGAGCAACTGCCACGCGGAAAGGAATGAATAACGAGAAGTTCATGCGATCCACCCCCTCCGACCTCGCGGGACCCAAAAAATTCACGATCGATTACACAGATCGGACTCGCCAAAACCTTACTCGTCGCGATTCCAAATCTTTGAATATTCGAAGGTTCTAGAATACCTAGCGCC
>PIVT01000519.1 GCA_003353845.1 Pseudomonadota bacterium
GCCGCATTGTCATTTCGGCCGGAATCCCGATGGAATCGCCGATGTAGTGGAGGAATCTGTGTCAGAGCGGGACAGGCTATTCAATTGTGGGGCAGATTTCTCGACTTCGCTTCGCTACGCTCGAAATGACGATGCGGCTCTGACAGGCGACAATCGACCGGGTGGGAGCTACTGAGATAATGCAGTTTAAATGGTGCGATACATCGCACCCTACAGGGCCTAATCCGTGATTGTCTGTTATATTTACGATTAAATATCTTGTTTTGTAGATTTTCTTTGACAGTACCGCATGCCGGTGTTAAACTGCATAGTGAACGCAACTGCGACGAAGCGACTCCCCGGACAATTGAAAATCGCAAATCGAAAATCATGAATTGAAAGGGTTTTATTATGGCTACAGAAGCTCAAATCGGTGCAAATCGGCAGAACGCGGAGAAATCGACGGGGCCGCGGACGGATGAGGGTAAGGCGGTCGCCTCGCAGAATGCGTTCAAGCATGGGCTCTTTGCGATCAAGACCGTGGTAAAGGGCGAGGCTCGGGCCCTGTACGATCTGCGGCGAGAGGCGATGCTGGGCGAAATGAGGCCCGTCGGTGCGATGGAGACCATGCTGGCAGAGAGGATTGTCAGCGTTTCCTGGCGAATGGATCGTGCGGCACGGATGCAGGACCAGGCTATCGACGAGATGATCGAGGCTCTTGAGCCGACGCCGATAGATCATTACATCCGAAAGACGACCGCGCCGTTTCTGCGCGGGTCCGAGGAACGGTTCAATGTTGCCGAGCCGGAGTTTGCGCTTGGGCGTATTGCGCGGCATGACTGGGCGAATGACTGTGTGCTCGAACGGCTGCTGATATACGAACGGCAGATGGAAAACAGCACGCACAAGACGATGAACAAGCTCAAACAACTCCAGGTGATGCGAAGAATCGAGAAGGAGCCCGCCGTCGAGCAGGCCACACCGCTGGGGAATCCCGGGGCGTATTTGAAAAAAC
>PIVT01000520.1 GCA_003353845.1 Pseudomonadota bacterium
CATCCTAAATGTGACCTACAAAAGGACGCCGAACACAGCCAGAGTAGACCCACTTCGCCAGCGATGTATGATCCCACACCGGCATTTTCGCCAGCTTCTGAACGGCGACGGCGTGCGGGGAAAGCTCGGTACACTCGAGCATGATCACTGCGATGTCCTTGTCTCTCTGAAGCATCCGTTTGGTAGCCTTAAGGATATCCGCTTCGACCCCAGCCGCATTGTAGCTCCCTTCAAGGGACATGGCCTTGTCGAACTCCTTGTAACCCTGAAGGCCTTCGACCACGACGCGACTCGCTTGGAGCTCGCGGCTCAGTCCGCAGTTTTCCATCGCCTTGCCACTTGCGAGGAGGGGTCCATTGGCGGTAATGACGCCGACCTTCTTATTGCGGGGCAAGGCCGTCACAATCATTGGCATCATATTCAGGCTGGAGGAAAAGAAAGGCGTGTCAATGCGGGCTTGCACCACCTTCTGGTAGTGGCCGAAGAATCCGCAGACCGCCATGATGGCACTCACCCCCTGCAACTCGAGCCACTTCGCGGCCTCAACATTGCCATCGGCAAAGTTCTTGGTCGTATTGGGATCCATAACGTCCATGACGTTTTTTACATTCATCTCGCGCCCAAGAACCGGGAAGTCAAAGGTGGTGTAATTCCCCATGTTGCCCGGAATCATGGGCAGATTGGCGCGCAACTGAACTAAGCCGAGCGTCACGCCCGAGATGTTGCGTCCAGGCCACCAGGTCACATCAGACTCGTTTTCGTCAATCCCCGACACTTCCGTGTACATGTCGGTGTCCTTCACACCAGGCTTGAGCGTTTTCCAGTCGGGCGTGCCGAAGCGGCCCGGCTCATCAGCAGCGTTGGCACTAGAGGCTCCGCCCATCATACCGATTGCTGCGCCGGCGGCCACCGCACCAGCGGCCCCCTTGAGAAGATCTCGACGTGGCATGTTATTCGAGGAACATGCGTGACTTGCCTGAGCTTGAGTACT
>PIVT01000158.1 GCA_003353845.1 Pseudomonadota bacterium
CCCAACTTCCCGGCTGGCCCCCAGGACCGTTACACACGTCACAAGCATCTCCAACGTCATCACCGTCGCCATCTTCTTGCAAGGGGTTGGGGTCCAAGGGGCAGTTGTCGACCGCGTCCGCCAACCCGTCGCCATCGAAATCGTCATCGGCCTGCGCCTTATTGACCAGCACAACACTGCAGAGAAGCACAGCCAGGAGGTACGTGAATGAAATCTTGAATATCGGAAATAGAAGTTTCCTACAGCCCGGATTGCGATCAACCATTGTTGTCTGTTCCCCTTAAACTTGTGCCCCATTCCCCTAGGGCTCTAAACACCGCTATCGTATCACTCTACTCTCTACCTGCGCTCGACCTGCTCTCTCTACCCACACCTTCCTAATACGCTTACTATGTACGCTTACGCCTGAGGCTGACTTTAGACCTGAGGGTCTAATGACATGCTACTCAGCGGTTCCCGAACCGCCTTCGCACCCCAAATCCCTAAGTTATCCCTTTTCTAAGACGGCCTAACAGATACCGCTGTGGCTATATCAAATATATATGCAATCGCCGTACCACTAAACATATAAATATTCAACTTGTTTTACGGTGGGTTACATTAATGTACGGAATGTCATTACAGGATGTGAGAACATTTTTACTCAAAAAGGAAGAACTCAATACCCCGCCCTACGCAAGGGTTTGCACGATAGGGTTTTTCCATACTCGAAGTATTTAAACCATAGAAAGATTAACTTTGAATAAATCGGCGCAAGGGGTCGACTGCAAGTGCTTAGCGTACGCTCCTACCACGGCAGGTCGACGGGCTAACACCGAAGGTTTTCCCCACGCATGAGAGCATGCAGAACTATCATACGTTCGGAGCTGTTAACTAGAATAGAACTTTGTCAGATACTATCAAAACGGCCCTGATAGCCCAGATGGCCAAGCAGCCGATCCCAAACCAAAAGAATATAGCTGGGAGGGCAGTTTTCAAGTGGATGACTTGAGAAGCAGAAGAGCCTCCGGGGCCCGCTCTGCTTGTGCTGCTGGTGCTGGGGTTCTTGCTGCGGCTGTATTTCGTGAAGTTTACCGAAGGCACGGTTGATGTGTGTATTTGGGAAGAACACACATGGCGCCAGCTGTGCCAATCCACCACAGCGAACATCTGATTCCCTATTATAGGACAAGTACCTATTCATGGTACACTTCAATGGACTTAAAAGTCTTTTCAGGTGGGGAAGCCGCATCCATCCTCCACATTGCTCTTGGATCACGCTGCACTGAGGGGGAAACATGCAGATCGGCCCACTTACGAATCGCTACTTCTCTGCAAATCACCTCGGGCTGGCGGCTGCATTCTTCGCGCTGCTTCTCGCTCCGCTTCCCTGCCTGGCCGTCGCCTACGCCCCGGGCACCCCGCTCAGCTCCGAAGAGAGTTCGCAGTACTTTGGTACTGTTCCCGCCATTTCGGGGGGGTTCAGCCTGATCGGTGACCCCTACTACGGCGAACCCAGCCCTATTCCAGTCCTGCCGGACATGACGAGTTCGGGTGCCGTCTTCATATTCCAGGACGACGGGGCGGGCAGCATCGTGGAGCATCCTCTCCCGATCATCGCATCTGACGGCGGGAGCAACGATCGATTCGGCGCCGCCGTCGCAATTTCGGGGGACATCGCCGTGGTGGGCGCCCCTGAATGGGACGGAGCCAGCGGGCAGAATTCCGGTGCGGCCTATGTGTTCAAGTACATCGGAGGCTGGTGGGTCGAACAGACCATTCTCACCGCCGACGACGCCCAAGCCTCTGACGCCTTTGGCAGCTCCGTCGCCATCTCCGGCAATACCATCCTGGTCGGTGCCCCTAGATTCTTCGGGCACGCAGATCCAGGAGCCGCCTATGTATTCCGCTTCGACGGGGCGACTTGGAACCAAGAGGACAAGATCACCTCTCCCGACGCTGTGGCGGGTGATGACTTCGGAAAGGTCATCTCCCTCTCGGGCGATGTGGCTGCATTTGGGGTCCTCGACAGCGATGCCACGAACGACCTCGGCAAAGTCTACGTGTACCGGTACAACGGCGTGAACGACTGGGCCGAAGAAGACACGCTCTTGGCACCCGCCGACGCGGCGACAGCCGCCTTTGGAGCGAACTTCGGCGAGGCCATCGCCGTTTCCGGCAATACGCTCCTGATCGGCGCCCAGCGCGCGCCCTACGAGGTTAACCCCGCAGCTAGAGTCGGTGCGGTCTACGCGTATCGCTATGATGGTGTGGACAGCTGGGACCAGGAGGCCAAGCTCCTCCCCTCAATCCCCGCCCCCAGAGGATTCGATCACCTCGGCTTCTTCGGTCAGTCCATTGCGCTTTCGGGCGACATCGCTGTGATCGGAGCCAAGGGCGGGAGCCTCTCCAGCTACTCTGGAGCGGCCTACGCGTTTTGGTACGACGGGGCAAGCTGGGTCGAACAGGGCAGGCTCATCGCCCCGGGGAGCAGCTCGTCAGGCGATCAGCATTCCCAATTCGGCAGCAGCGTCGCCATATCCGGAACGACGGTTCTGGCCGGATACAGCCTGGAAGCTGCCTATCATTTCAAGAACATCCCCGATGCCAAGCTCACGGCCGATGACGGCGCCGCGAGTGACTACTTCGGCGTATCCGTCGCCCTCGACGGCGATACGGCCTTGGTCGGCGCGCCGCGGGACGACGACGACGGGAACGAATCCGGATCGGCTTACCTGTTCTGGTACGACGGAGCGAATTGGATCGACGAAGACAAGCTCACCGCCTCTGACGCCGCGGCAGACGGCCACTTTGGCATCTCGGTTGCCCTCGAGGGTGATGTCGCCATGGTGGGCGCCTCGGGCGAGGAAACCGTGGCCGGCGCAGTCTACGCATTTCATTAC
Organism: Pseudomonadota bacterium; assembly: GCA_003353845.1. Lineage (GTDB taxonomy): Bacteria > Myxococcota_A > UBA9160 > UBA9160 > JADFDR01 > GLO-12. The sequence goes on from PIVT01000158.1 coordinate 2,883, forward strand.
AACGGGGCGAGTTGGGTCGAGAAGCCCAAGCTCACTCCCACCGACAGCGTAGTACACGATGATTTCGGCAGCGCGGTTGCGATCTCGGGTGACAGGGTGGTCATAGGCGCTCCCTATAGTGGTGGTGGCAATTCCGAAACCGGCCAAGGCGCGGCCTACGTATTCGAATACAGCGGGTCGAGCTGGGTCCAGCAAGCCAAGCTCACCGCCTCCGATGGCGTGCCAGGCGGGTTCTTTGGCTTCGGCAAAACCGTCGCCATCTCGGGTGACACCATTGTCGTCGGTGCTCATGAAGTCGACAGCTACACCGGCGCAGCGTACGTGTTCCGATACGCTACGGGGACTTGGAGTCAGGATCCCCGGCTCACCGCCCTCGGCGCTACGGTAGATGATGCCTTCGGCCGCTCCGTCGCTGTCTCCAGTGACACGATCGTGGTCACCGCCCTCTTCGCCGGCGACACGGGCGCCGCCTACGTGTACGGAGACGACGGGGAAAGTGCAGTTTGGGAAACCACGCTCACGGCCTCCGACGGCGAGGCATGGGAGCAATTCGGAGCCTCCGCTGCGATCGCCAGCGACAATACGATCGTCATCGGCGCCGACTACGACGAAAGCGGCTCGGCCTACGTGTTCTGGCACGACGGATTAAGCTGGGTCGAGGAACCAAAATTCACTCCCTCCGATGGCGGCGATAACGATCACTACGGCGACGCCGTCGCCGTCTCGGGTGACATGATCCTGGTCGGAGCCTGGGGCAACGAAGACAACGGCGCGGCCTACGTATCCACCGTGCAGTACGAAGCCGTCCCGGAGCCCTCGCTGGTCGCGCTCCACCTGTCCGCGCTCATCACACTAGTTTGTGTAGCGCGCCGCCGGCGGGATCGTTTCTGTTTGGAATCAAAAATGTGAAATCTAGAGGGACGGTGATTACCCATGAAGCGGATGCAGCTTTGTGGGGAGGGGAGTCAGGCTGAGGTCCTTACACACTGCCTATTCGTCTGCGAAGCGTGGTTCTCCTCGCTCACATCAATGGCCGTCGTGCTCACCGCCCGCTCCAGCGACGAGTTCCATCAACTCGTGATGAAGATGGTGATACGCCTCTTTCATCTCAGAACGGGCGCCATCGAGCCCTTTGCGATCGCTCGTACCCAGTACCTTCGCCAAGGCTTTCG
>PIVT01000521.1 GCA_003353845.1 Pseudomonadota bacterium
AGCCTTCCCAAGGCGCTGACGGGGAGCAGTGTTGCTAGCAAAGGTGTTATTTGGTGTTATTAACACTTACTTTCCAGTTTTGATGAAAGTAAGTGTTATTGTTAACACTTACTTTAACACTTACTTTAAAGGTCGTAACACTTACTTTAACACTTATATTTGGGGCCGTAACACTTAGATTATGCCATGGTTAACACTCTGCGGATGCTCTTGGCTAATCAAACAAACACCTACTAAATCTACAGCTGTAGAAGCTCTTGTGATAAGGCAATTCAAGGTTTATATCCGGCCAATCAAAATGACCGATGGAGGTTTTAACCAATCAAAATGAAGTAAATCTGGAAAACTAGGCGACCTTGCGGTCGTGTCGGTGAAATTCCAAGCCGCGACTCTCTCTCCGCGCGCCGTCTTGAACGAGCTCGGTGATCTTCGGCGGCGTGTGCGGGCGGCGTACCTCGGCGGCGACATCCACTGGGGCCCCTGCGCCGCCGCCTTTCTCTCCAAGGTGCCGGACCTCAACAGCCCCGACCCGAAGAACTCGATGTGCGCACTCCTTTGCTTCTTTTTTGTATCGATGTGCGCACTCCTTTGCTTCTTTTTTGTATAACGTCCACCGCCAACTGCACCCAACAGCGCCGAAATGGGGCGCTCGCGTCCGCAGCATCCAAGCGTGAGAGGAAGTCCCACGCGCAACTGGCACCAAGAAACGGAAGGCAGAGGAGCATGCTCGTGACCGGGCGAGCGTCGATTCGACGGGAAAGAGTGCTCCGACCGCGCGTCCTTTCGAGCGGGAAGGCTACGTGGGGCTCCCGCGTCCTACGAACATTGAGGAGTCCGTGGTCAAGGACACCAAGTGCGCGAAGCTCTTCGACGATGATGGAGACATGTCGTCTGTCTGGATCTTGGGCAAGATCAAATCGGTTGCCAATGTAAGGGTAGCTCTGTGCTCTTTGCTGTCGAACAAACCCGGTCTTTGTTTTTAAGAGCACC
>PIVT01000522.1 GCA_003353845.1 Pseudomonadota bacterium
ACGCGCTCCGACAAGAAGGGCTCCAACTCCCAAAAGAGCTGGGTCGCGTTCGATGTCTACGCCTATGGCAGTTCGACCTTTAGCACCTCGGACATCAGTGAGAAGTGCAAGGCCAAGACGGACGTCAAGGCCGATAAGAACGAGACCATTACGCAGGTGACCTGGGATGCCAGCTGCAAACTCGACAGCGACGATTGGACCTCCCTCACGCAGTCCCAAGCGGAGCGAATTGAGACCCTGTTCGGCAAGAAGGTCTTCAACGCCAAGAGTGGCAAGATCAAGATCAAGGGTAAGGCCAAGGATAGTATCGGCGCAGGCAGAGGCTGAGTCCTTATCATCGGAGGATCGCAAGGACTGTGAATAGGTCCATGGTGATTCTCGAAAATAAGTATCCAAGAGGCGTTCGGGCTTTGTTGCCCGGACGCCTCTTTTGATTTGCTCCCTGTAAAGCTTGTTGGGGTGGTAATAATCCGATAGGTTGGGCAACTACTTAATATTTAATGGGTTGCGTGACTTTGACCACGAGCTTGATTCCAGCAGGCTTCTGCGGAATACGGGACCGAGTTCGACAAACGAAATAATTGATGAAAGGGAAATTCGATGACTTTAGGTAAGACACTCGCGAGTTTGCTTGTCGCTGTGGGACTCATGGCCGGGGGCGCAATCTTTGGGGCAACGGATGCATCCGCTGGATGGAGCAACCCCGATCTTCTCGACGTCGACACCACTTTTTGGGATGACGACGATTACTCCAACTGGGCGCTCGTCTTCCATGGGGGTGATCAGAACTCAGCCTCCGGCAGCATCTTCGACTACAACAATCAAGGTCCTGTATGGCTGGGCTGGGACCTCTATGAGGCCGACAAGGTGACGCGCTCCGACAAGAAGGGCTCCAACTCCCAAAAGAGCTGGGTCGCGTTCGATGTCTACGCCTATGGCAGTTCGACCTTTAGCACCTCGGACATCAGTGAGAAGTGCAAGGCCAAGAC
>PIVT01000523.1 GCA_003353845.1 Pseudomonadota bacterium
ACACCTTCCGGCAACTCCACCGAGCCTGTCACATCCATGGTTTGGATATAGAATTGCGGCCTGTAACCCTTGAAGAAGGGAGTGTGACGTCCACCCTCATCCTTCCTCAGTACGTATACTTCCGCTTCGAATTTGGTGTGGGGGGTGATCGACCCTGGTTTCGCCAGCACTTGGCCTCGCTCCACCTCTTCTCGGTCGATTCCTCGCAGCAGCACTCCTACGTTCTCGCCTGCCTCGGCATAGTCAAGGATCTTGCGGAACATTTCCAATGAGGTCGCCACTGTCTTGCGGGTCTCTTTCAATCCAATGATCGCTACATCGGTCATCGGCTCGATTCGTCCTCGTGACACACGTCCCGTCACCACCGTTCCTCGACCCTTGATCGAGAACACGTCCTCTATCGGCATCAAGAATGGCTTGTCTACATCGCGCTCTGGTGTAGGGATGTACTCATCCACCACCCGCAGCAACTCCCAGATGCACTCATACTCCGGCGCATCCACATCGCTGCTCTCTGACTCCAACGCATGCAAGGCACTCCCGCGCACTATAGGCGTCTCGTCACCCGGAAATTTGTACGTGTCCAGTAGCTCGCGCAACTCCAACTCCACCAGCTCCAGAAGCTCTTCATCATCCATCATGTCCACTTTGTTCATGAACACCACCATCGCAGGCACCTCTACCTGTCGGGCCAGCAACACATGCTCGCGCGTCTGTGGCATCGGCCCATCCGGCGCTGCTACCACCAAGATGGCGCCATCCATCTGCGCCGCTCCTGTGATCATGTTCTTGATGTAGTCCGCATGGCCAGGACAGTCTACATGCGCATAATGGCGGTTATCTGTCTCATACTCCACGTGCGCAATCGCAATCGTGATCCCGCGCGCTTTCTCCTCCGGTGCATTGTCAATCTGATCAAATGCACTAAAGTCTGCATAGCCCTTCAACGACAGCACTTTCGTTATCGCCGCCGTCAATGTCGTCTTGCC
>PIVT01000524.1 GCA_003353845.1 Pseudomonadota bacterium
TGACGCTTTTGAAAACCCGGGTTTTTAGTAATTTTTATTGACCCCCCCTCCCCTCTGGTTGTGTGCTCTAAACGGGGGCATCTGGGCCGCAGGCGGTGGCTTCCGGGCCACAGACGCCGGCCTTTGGGGTGCGCGTGGTGACCTTGGGGCCACAGGCGATTTCCGTCAGGCCACAGGCGGCTTCTCTCGGCCCGCAGACGGTGGCACCACGGAGCTCCATCACGCCATCGCCTTCCGGCCACCGCGCACACATGAAACACACCGCAAGCACCCGCTTCTTTGTCTTCGGAGCAGCAGCGGCAATGACATCCGTGTTCAAGACAATGCGAATGGGGAAGCGAGACTCACCCTTTGAATGGCCGTTGGTCTTCTGCCACGTGCTCGGCGGTGCTGTCCTCGGCGCTGTCAGGACCGTGGCTTGTGCGAGAGCGCTGCGGTGCACACATATGAGAAGCAGGCTGGCTCATTATGACAGATCAACCAGGGCCATAATAACGCAATGACCGTCATGCTATACTGTGGCACCTTACCTTGGTGACGTCAAACAGGTCAACTTTTGGAGAAAGATGCTTCGCGGCCGACTTCGGTCATCACCCTTCGGAGTGCAAGCTTTAGTCTCAGGGGCGCGCACGGCGGGCTTCGGCCTGAAAACGGCGGGCTTCGGGAAATTTATCACTTTCATCGTTGAACTTGAACGCAGCTTGAAGATATCAACCTGCGCGTCTCGTGTTAGGAGCTTGGTGGCGCCGAACGAGGGAATGAAGGAAAGGGTGGCGATCACCGTATCCTGGCTCCATCTTGGGCGCTTTTAAGTGGTGTCAGAGTCTTCTCCGAGATAGGAGATATGTGTCTTGTAGAAATGTTTGATGTTCGTGCAGCCGGAGCCACCACGTCCACCGGGCGGTGGGCGTGAAGCCATCCTCTTCGGTGCCATTGCTTCGAGCTTATGCCATTGCTTCGATTTCCGCAAATTCAAATTTTGATATTT
>PIVT01000525.1 GCA_003353845.1 Pseudomonadota bacterium
CCAGGTATCCATATTGCCAAAAAACAAATCTCCACGCAAGATATGGGAGACCTTCTCACGCAAACGCACAAGCCCAAAGAGTGGGCGGCGCACCTTCTTCCACCTGGTGTCGACAACATGGCATCAAGCGGTGTCGAGGGCATGAACGGTGCTGACCGCAAGACAGGGGTCCGCGAGCTCCCCCTTGGAATGGCGATGTTGGAGGGTCTCGCCATCGAAAGCCAAAAGCGGTATTATGAACGCGTAGTGGAATCAAGGAAGGTTGCTGAGGGAGATGTGCTGCCGCTTGTCAAGAAGGAGTTTCAACGGCGCACCGATGCTCTGAAATAACGGGCCACTGGGGCTGTACGCTTCATGAACAAAGAACGCACTGAAGCCCGGCTCGAAATCAAAGTCAAGAACAGTGGAGGCAAAACAGCCGCCCGCGTCGTACGTCTCCAAGGGCTCGACTCCACATGCGAATGCGAGTGTGCGTTTCCATGTGGCTGTATCCTTTATATCGCCGAGAAGACTGGTGTGCTATGGGCCACATTGGTGCCAGAGCGCATGCGTGCGTCCACCTTCAAAGCGCAGTACGCGGGGAATCCTCCATACAAGGTCCCAGGAAATGAGACCATCGCTCTTCTCGAAGACGGGAATTGCCTCCTTCCCCCGGTTTGCTTCGCTCCCAAGGCCGGGCGCCCATCCCACAAGCGCACGAAAGGGGCTATCGAAAAAGCCATGCAGAAGGCGACCGCGAAAACTAACTAAGGGGGCCGTTCGCCACTGAAATTGGTCGATGTCACCACTACAACTGAGCGGTTTCGTCAAGATTCATGGCGACGTCACCACTAAAACTGCACCCTGCTCCTTTGTCACCCCTAGAAATGCACGACATCGCCACTAAAACCGCACCCTTTTGCTTTGTCACCACTACAAATGCACTTATTTCCTTTGTCACCACTACAATCGAATCTGTACTGTCGCCACTAAAAGCGCACGTCGAT
>PIVT01000526.1 GCA_003353845.1 Pseudomonadota bacterium
TCATTAGCCAAAATTTGCACTATATCGCATTGCCCCAGTCTAGAGTTCAGATGTAAGAATACACAGAAGGTGTAAAATGAGGAAAGAGAAAAAGGGGTCTTAGCGAAAGCGCCGATTAAAACCGGCGGAGAGTAGAGAATGAAAGAGTCTTATCAGAAAGGAGTAGCAAACCATCTGAGCCCCGAGTCATGCCTCGACGAGCCGCGAGGACGTGGGGAAGCGTTGACAGGGGAAAGCACAGGCGGGCTATTGAGCTCCGAAAACACCTTAATCCGGAGGCCGAGCAAGTGCTAAGGCGCGAAGGCAACACGGGGCGTAACGATATGCGAGAGACGCCCTGCTCCGGCGGAGTCGAAGAACCTGGCATGTGTGGACACTCTTCGCACGGGAATCGGGAGACCTCGGAAGGGGATCTGCATGGCAGAGAAGCGGCCATGACAGAAGCGTCTGGCAAGGTTAGTAGCCGTAATCCTGACGTTAAACCCGCCGAGGAGTCGGACGGCAACATAGTACCTGAGAAGTTGACGAACAAAGGGGCGGCGACCCCTGCGGAGTCGATGGAGGGAAGGGCGCCGGCCGAGAGGAACTCGGGACAAGAAGCCGCGTACCGAACACAGAATCGGAAAAGCGCGTCGATTGGATTGGCCCGAGTGCGTCAAAGAGCCGAAGCGGACATATTGCATCCGCCGATTGGTAAGCGACTTCGCCGAAACAGCTTATCAAACGGATGCATGACCCTTTGGAGAGCACAGGAGTATGGTTGGCAGGTTGGTCCATCCATACCCCAGCGTTCGCTTTGACGCCAAATACTCGAGGAAGGAGCCGTATGCGGTAGTTCCGCACGTACGGATCTGTACGGGGGGCACCCGGTGACGGGTGTCCCTACCGTGACCCAAGTGAGCCGAGGACCCAAGACTCTCGCACGACCCTCGCTGCCTTGCGCGTAAGAAGCATGGCGCACCTCGAGGGGTTCACCCCGAAGTTA
>PIVT01000070.1 GCA_003353845.1 Pseudomonadota bacterium
CTACACCTACACCCCCCCCTGCTGAAGCCACCCCCGCAGCACCTGCTGCTGGCACTCCCGAAGAGAGTGGCGAAGCGAAGAGTTTTGAAAAATCCATCGAGGGCGTGAAGCTCGCTTTCCCGACGGTGAGTGAATTGCTTGAGGCCGGCGTGCACTTTGGCCATCAGACGCGGCGCTGGGATCCGCGCATGCGCAATTACTTGTTCGGTGACCGCAATGGCGTCCACATCATCGATTTGGATCAGACACGCGGGTTGTTCCAAGAAGCCCTGACCTTCGTGCGGGAAATCACCGCCAATGGCGGCAAGGTCCTTTTCGTCGGAACCAAGCGACAAGCGCAGCCTCCCATTCGCAGCGAAGCTGAGCGCGCTGGACAGTACTACGTCAATCAGCGCTGGCTGGGTGGTATGCTTACAAATTTCAAGACGGTCAAGGCCTCCGTCGAGCGCTTTAAGAACTACCTTGAGATCCTTGGCGACGAAGAGAAAATGAAAGAGCACACCAAGCGCGAATGCGCTCGCATTCAGCGCGAAGCCAATAAGCTGGAGAAATCCCTGGGCGGTATCAAGACCATGAAACGCCTGCCCGACGCCATGTTTGTTGTGGGCATGGACATGGAAGACATCGCCATCAAGGAAGCCCATCGTTTAGCCATTCCTGTCATCGGCATTGCCGACTCCAATAGCAATCCCGACGTGGTCGACTTTATTATCCCGGGCAATGATGACGCTACGCGCGCCATCCAACTGTATTGCTCTCGTGTGGCGGATGCCTGTATTGAAGGTGAAGCGATTCACCAAGCCAAATTGGCCAAGGAAGGCGGCGCGGCTCGAGGCAAGCCACGTGATGAGAAGAAGGCCGGGGGACCCAGCACGGGTCGCGTGGTGGTGGATATCAAGGCTCCGCCCAAGCGCGGTCGTGGCGGCGCACCCGGTGCCTCGGCAGGTGGCGAAAAGAAAGGTGGACGCGGCAAGGGCAAAGGGAAGGGCAAGGACGATGCGAAAGAGTCGGTCCAAGTCGCCAATCCCATGGCACCGCGCCGTCGCAAGAAGGTAGAGCCCAAGGTTGAGGAGCCCAAGGTCGAGGAGGCCGTGGCTGAGGAAGCCGTGGCGGAGGCTGCTGTAGAAGCCACCGAGACACCGGCACCCGAAACCGTAGAGGCCAAAGCGCCTGTCGCGGAAGCCGCAACAGAAGCACCGACAGAAGCAGCGACGGAAGCCCCGGCTGAAGAGACTGCCGAAGCCGAAGCACCCGCCGAAGCTCCTGTTGAAGAGAGCAAGGAATAAAAACAAAGAAACCCCTCGGAATGCCGTGAGCCGTCGAGGCCCCCCGTCCGAGCAGTGAAAGAGGTGACAACGTGGCTGCTATATCAGCAAAGACAGTAAAAGAGCTCCGAGAAACAACTGGAGCGGGAATGATGGACTGCAAACGTGCTCTGGCCGATTGCGAGGGTGATCTTGAGAAGGCCACCACGCTATTGCGCGAGCGCGGCTTGGCCAAAGCGGGCAAGCGCGAAGGGCGAGCCACCAGCGAGGGGGCCATTGGTTTGGTCCTGGCTGGCAACGTCGGCGCTTTGGTTGACTTGGGTTGCGAGACAGACTTCGTGGCCATGAACGAAAAGACCGTGGCGCTGGTGACGAGCTTTGCGCAGTTGGTGGCCGATGATGCCAGCATTGATTCTGTAGAGACGCTCATGGCCGCCAAGCTCAACGGCGAGCCCTTGGAAGAGGTGGTGAAGAACAATATCGCCACCATCGGCGAGAACCTGGTGATTCGACGCGTCGAGCGCCTGGCCGTCGAGGGCGATGGTGTCGTGGGCGGTTACGTTCACGGTGGCAAGCTGGGTGTGCTGGTGGGACTCAAGACCGACGCTTCGGGCGCAGCGGTGGATACCCTGGCCAAGGACCTGGCCATGCATGTGGCGGCAGCCGATCCGGCGCCTGTGGCCCTGGATCGCGATGGCGTGCCTGCCAAACTCGTGGAAAAAGAGCGAGACTTCTTGATCAAGCAGGCCAAGGACAGCGGAAAGCCTGATAACATCATCGAGAAGATGGTGGACGGGCGCATTGGGAAATACTTCTCCGAAATCTGCCTCCTGGAGCAGGCCTTCATCAAGGACCCTGACCAGAAGGTGAAAAAGATTGTGGAAGCAGCCGCCGGCGAGGCGGGCTCCGGTATTGAGATCACCGGTTTTGCGCGCGTCAAAATTGGGGAGGCGGCAAACGAGTGAGCACAGCCTATAACCGTATTCTGCTCAAAGTTTCTGGCGAAGGCCTCGCAGGTGAAGAGGGCTTTGGCATCAACCCCACCATTATTGGTCGGCTGGCCAAAGACATCCTCGAAGTTCACGAACTCGGTGTGCAGATCGGTATTGTCATCGGCGGTGGCAATATCATCCGCGGCATGACAGCGGCTTCCCAAGGCATGGATCGCGCCAATGCAGATTACATGGGCATGATGGCCAGTGTCATCAACGGTATGGCCCTGCAAGATGCCTTGGAGCAGGTGGGCGTTCCCACGCGGGTGCTTACAGCTTTTGAAATCAAAGCGGTGGCTGAGCCCTACATACGGCGACGTGCCATTCGCCACCTGGAAAAGCGGCGCATTGTAATTTTTGCCGGAGGCACGGGCAACCCGTACTTCACCACAGACACAGCGGCTGTGCTGCGCGCCAACGAAATGAATGCCGATGTCGTGCTCAAGGCCACCAACGTCGATGGTGTGTACAACGCCGATCCCAAAAAGGATCCGTCGGCCAAGCGCTACGAGACCGTGACTTACGCCGAGGCGATTCAAAACAATCTTCGCTTTATGGACCAGACGGCCATTGCCCTTTGCCGAGAAGAGAACTTGCCCATTGTTGTCTTCGACATGTCCATTACCGGAAACATCGCCAAGGTGGTGAGTGGCGAGTCCATTGGAACGAAGATTCAAGAGTAAAGAAAGAAGAGCTGGCGCAAGGGGAGGGAAACCGTGGACGAGGAAGTTGAACTTGTATTAGAAGAAGCCAAAGAGCACATGGACAAAGCCCTGGCTTCGCTCAAACTTGAACTCCATAAGATTCGCACCGGGCGCGCATCCACTGCGCTGCTCGACGGCATCAGCGTCGAAGCCTACGGCACACAGTCTCCGCTCAATCAGTTGGCCAACTTAAGTGTTCCCGACCCGCGTTTGATTGTGGTTTCTCCTTTTGATGCCAGCACCATGGGAGCCATTGAGAAAGCCATTCACGCTTCGAATTTGGGCCTCACACCTTCCAATGACGGAAAAGTTGTTCGAATTCCCATCCCGGCTCTCACCGAAGAGCGACGCAAAGAGTTGGTCAAGCAGGCCAAGAAAATGGCTGAAGACCACAAGGTAGGAGTCCGCGACGCACGCCGCGAGGCCCTCAATGAACTGAAAAAAATGGAAAGTGATGGACTTTCAAAAGATGATCGTCACCGCGGGGAGCGGAGTGTGCAGGAGTTAACTGACGCTGCCACCAAGAAGATTGACGAAGTGACGGCGCAAAAGGAAAGCGACATCCTCAAGGTTTGATTCATGCCTGAGTCTAACAACGAAAGGTCTAACACCGAAAGCGTCGGACTTCCCCGTCACGTGGCCATCATCATGGATGGAAATGGTCGGTGGGCCCAGCGGCGTAACCTCTCACGCATCAAGGGCCACCGCGCCGGTTTGGATACGGTGCGAGAAATGATCCGCCACTGCGATGCGCGCGGAATTGCCTACCTCACGCTGTACGCCTTCTCCGAAGAAAATTGGGAACGACCGCGGCCGGAAGTGGACGCACTCATGACCTTGCTCGAGCGTTTCGTCGATCGCGAGTTGGACGAACTGTGCGAGAAAAACGTGCGGGTGGTCTTTATCGGTCGTCGCGAACGTTTGCGGCCAGGCGTACTGGAACGCGTCGAAAAAGCCATCCAACGCACGAAGGACAACACGGGTTTGGTCGTGAGTTTTGCGCTTTCTTACGGGGGTCGCGCCGAGATCGTGGATGCCGCGCGCCGCCTGATCGATGATGCCAAGGCCGATCGTATGGATTCGTCGAAACTCGATGAAGCCGTGTTTCGCTCCTATCTCTACGCGCCCGAGGTGCCGGATGTCGATCTGTTGATTCGCACGGGTGGCGAATATCGCATCTCCAATTTTCTCTTATGGCAAGTGGCCTACGCTGAAATTTGCACCACCGAGGTGATGTGGCCCGACTTCTCTCGCGCAAACTTCGACGAACTGGTCACAGAATTCCAACAACGCGAGCGCCGCTATGGCAAGACGAGCGCCCAGTTGGATCAGGCGCCGGGAGGAAGCAAGCTGTGAAGCGAGTTTCCATCTTGGGCAGTACGGGCAGTATTGGTAAGCAAACCCTCGACGTCGTAGCCAATGCGCCCGAGCGTTTTGAGGTGGTCGGCCTGGCGGCTGGCGCAAGCGTGGAGAAGATGGCCGAGCAGGTTCGGCGTTTTCGCCCCGGGTTGGTTGCCATGGGCAACGCGCAAGCGGCCGAGGATTTGCGCACAGCCTTGCGCGCATCGGCAGACGGCCAAGACCTGCCCCGCATCGAAGTGGGCAGCGAGGGATTGCTGGCCGTAGCGACGGAACCGGTGGACATGGTGGTCTCCGCACTTGTGGGCGCCGTGGGCCTGGCGCCGACCTTGGCGGCCATTGCTGCGGGAAGTGACATCGCCTTGGCCAACAAAGAAGCCATGGTTACGGCGGGCGCCCTGGTCAATCGCGCGTTGGCAAAACATCAAGTCACACTGTTGCCCGTGGACAGTGAACACAGCGCTATTTTTCAGGCCTTGGCCGGGCAGCGGCATGAGGACATTCACAAGCTGATTTTGACGGCCTCGGGTGGCCCCTTTCGCACTTGGAGCGCTGAGCGCATCGCGGAAGCCAGCGTCGAGCAGGCCCTGAATCATCCCAACTGGGACATGGGCCCCAAAATTACCATCGACTCAGCCACGCTTATGAACAAGGGGCTGGAATTGATCGAGGCGCGCTGGCTGTTTGACGTATCGCCCAAGCAGTTGGAAGTTGTCGTCCACCCGCAGTCCATCATTCATTCCATGGTGGAGTTTTGCGACGGTTCGGTGTTGGCGCAGTTGGGTTTGCCCGATATGCGTGTGCCCATTGCCGTAGCGCTAGCCCATCCCCAGCGCATTCCATTGGATAATCCGCGCATGAATCTGGCGGAAATCGGTCAACTGGATTTTGAAGCGCCGGACGGGAAACGCTTCCCGGCTGTGGATTTGGCACTTTCTGCCCTGGCCAGCTGCGAAGCGGCTCCCGCCGTGCTCAACGCTGCCAACGAGATTGCCGTTGCAGAGTTTCTAGAAGGGAAGATTCCCTTCCCACGCATCGTTGCCCTGTGTTCGGAGGTATTGGATGCCTTTCACAGGCAACCACCCGTTGAGAAGTTGCACGAACTTGCCGATGTCCTTGAGGCCGATGCCTGGGCACGCCGGGCAGCACGAGAGCGCGTGTAGACCCTCCGAGGAGTGGTCTCATCCGCACAATCGAGAAGCATTTCAACGGATGAAGCGCAGATTGCAGTGTAGTAAGGTGCTTTCAAGGCATATTCGCGCGATAGTAGAGCGAGTGAAAAGTAGAAAAGAGGAGCAAGTATGAAGTTGCGCACGATTTTCCTGGGAGTGGGGTTGCCGATGATTATTGGCTCCGGCTTGATATCGCAATCCCTCCAAGGGGCCTTTGCCTTCATATTGCTCTTGGGTGTGCTCATCACCATTCACGAGTTTGGACACTTTGCTGTCGCCAAAATGTGCGGCGTCAAAGTTCTTAAATTTTCCATCGGTTTTGGCAACCCCATTGGCTTTGGCAAGTACCGCATGCTCTGGAAATACGGTGAAACCGAATACGTGGTCGCGTGGATCCCCGTCGGTGGCTTCGTCAAAATGTTGGGTGAGAATCCCGACGACGAGGACAGTGATGAAGCCCAGGCCGAACCCGGACGCGCATTGTCTCACAAACCCGTATGGCAGAAGTTGGCCGTTGTCGGTGCTGGCCCGGTCATGAATCTGATCTTTCCCGTCTTTTTGTTGATGGGCTTTTTGTTTGTCGGCGTGCCACAACGCGTGCCGGTGGTCGGGCATGTGGAAACGGGTTCGCCCGCTGCGCAAGCCGGGTTTCAAGCCGGTGACCGCATTGTTGCGCTAAACGGCGAAGAGATTCTGTGGTGGGATGACATGCTCCCCGAGTTGCGCGATAAGCGAGGGGAAGCGCTGTCGGTGCAAGTGAATCGTGATGGCTTAGAGCAGACCCTCAATGTCAAGGTCAGCGAGCGCAGTGGTCTGGACCGTTTGGACGCGCTGAAAGAGTTAGGTTGGATCGGGGTCGGCCATTCCCAATTCCTGCCCTCGCTGAACGTCCAAGCCGGTTCGCCTGCACAGGCGGCGGGTTTGAAGTCAGGCGATCGTGTCACTGCCATCAATGGTGAGGATGTTGAAACCTGGATGGCCTGGGAAAAGGCCTACGCTGCTGTTTCCATTGGATCCCAGGTGAGCTTGCAATTGCTGCGCGGGGAGCAAGAAGCCGTGGAGTTACAGGTCTCGGCCTTGGGTGGACTGAAGGACTTGGGCGTGTTGCCGGCCGTGGTTCGTGTGGGAGATGTAGGACCTGGCTCGGCGGCCAGTGATGCGGGAGTGAAAGGCGGTGACTTGTTATTGGCCGTGGATGGAGAACCGCTGGCCAGCTTCTCGGCCTTCCGAAGTATGGTACTTGAGAGCAAGGGTCGATCCATGGAACTGAGTTACGTTCGCGATGGCGAACCGGGCCAGATTTCCGTCGCGCCGCGCTTGACGGAATCCACCATTGTCGATGGCATGACCGAGGAAATTTATCTGATCGGAATTAGCGCTCAGGACGAAGCCTTGGCCGGAGCCTTTGAAAAAGAAATTGTACGCAATCCTCTGGTTTCCTTGCCCAGAGCGGCAAAAATGACTGTGGAAGTGACACAGGTGTTTATCGCTGGCCTGGGCAAGCTTATTTCTGGGGCGATTCCGGCCAATCAGGTGGGAGGTCCCATGCGCATTGCCGAGGAAGCGCACCGCGCGTTCCAATCGGGCTGGGAGCGCTATCTCAACCTCATGATTCTGATCAGTATCAACTTGGGAATTTTGAACTTGTTGCCCATTCCCGTGTTGGATGGCGGGCAGGCCGTGATCTTTACGGCTGAAGGGCTCAAAGGTTCGCCACTTTCCACCCGCTTCAAAGAAAGCCTGCAGGGGGCGGGGTTTGTTTTATTGGCCATGCTCATGGGACTGGCCTTCTGGAACGACATTGCTCGTTACGGGGGCATGATCTTGGACAAGATTCGGGAGAGCTAGGTCTCCCCGAGCTGTCTGGGTTCTGACGTTGTCTTGTTCCCTTCTGTATTGAGAGGAAGTTTCCTTGGATCGCCCGCTACTCCTTGCCGTCGAAGCAGCGACGCCCGCGGCCAGCGTGGCTCTCGTTCAAGGGGGCGTTGTCTTGGCCGAGCACAGGACAGATCCCGAGCGGGATCTCTCTGAGACCCTTTTGCCCTCCATTCAAGCTCTCTTGGCGGAGGCAGGTTTTAGCCTGCCTCAAATCGAGGCCTTTGCCGTTTCCATCGGACCGGGATCTTTTACGAGCTTGCGTGTGGGGTTGTCCACGGTCAAAGGGCTGGCCTTTGGTTCGGCGCTGCCCGCTATGGCCGTCCCCACGCTGGCCGCCCTGGCCTATGCCCTGGCCTGTAGCTGTGAGGCCGAGGCTGGAAGAGCCGGGGAAGACAGGATGCTTATTCCCGTACTGGATGCGGGGCGGGGGGAATTCTACGCAGCCGGCTTTGCTCGGCCCGCGTCTGCAGCCAGTGACCCGGCTAGCGCTTGGAATGCCTTGCCTCAGCTCCAGGAGAGCGTCTATAAGTCCTCGGATTTGTTGGAGAAGAGCCCTCAATCCGCCATCTTTGTGGGGGAGGCCGGGCTGTTGGCGAGCTTGAGCGAGGCCCTGGAGCAGGGAGGGGCTTTGGAGAGTCGGGTCTGCCCCGTTCAAGCTGGATTCGTCGGCAAGCTGGCCGAAAAAATGCTGGATGCGGGGCTTTCGGAACCCGTTGAGGGGCTGTCCCCTCGCTACGTCCGCCGAGCCGAAGCGGAAGCTCGTCTCACGGGCCAGCCTTTGGAGGCCGGGCACCGCTCTTGAACCCTCTTTCCAAGCCCGTTTCCTCTTTGACATCGAGCAGATAGTCACCTAGCCTCGCGAAGTTCCCCCGACTCACCGGACACTGCGAATCGAGGCATTTCTCTAGGCAATACGGGAACCTTCAGCTCCGAACATCGAGATTCGTGACGAAGGACGCAGTGGCTCAAGGCGTTCCGAAGGGGTTGGAAATCAAGAGCTTGGTTTAAGGTTTGAGAAGACCGGAAACAAGCGCAGAGCAGATGAGAATGAAAAAGTGACACAAAATGGCGCTGACATCTTTGTTGAATCCCTGAAGGCGGAGGGAGTCGAAGTCATCTTCGGGTATCCCGGTGGTGCCGTTTTGCATATTTATGACGCCATCCAACGCCACGGGTTTCCCCACATCCTTTGTCGCCAAGAAGCAGCTGGCTTGCACATGGCCGACGGTTACGCGCGCTCGACGGGCAAGACGGGTGTCGCCTTGGTGACCTCGGGCCCCGGTTTGTCCAACGCCATCACCGGGATCGCCACCGCTTATTCCGACTCGATTCCCATGGTGATTTTTAGCGGGCAGGTCCCCACGAATTTGATCGGCACCGATTCTTTTCAAGAAGCCGACAACGTCGGATTGACGCGACCCGTGAGCAAGCACAATTACCTGGTTCGCGACGTCAAGGACCTGGCGGCGACCATTAAAGAGGCCTTCCACATCGCCAGTTCCGGACGCCCGGGACCGGTGGTTGTCGACATCCCCAAGGATGTCAGTGGGGCGCATTACAAGTTCTCCTACCCCGACGACATCTCGCTGCCGCATTACCAACCGCGCTACGAGGGACACAAGGGTCAGATTCGCCGCGCCATGAAGATGCTGCTGCGCGCCAAGCGCCCCGTGCTTTACTTCGGCGGCGGTGTGGTGCTCTCGGGTGCTTCGGAAGAAATGACCGCGCTGGTCGATCTGCTGAAGATCCCCACCACCTACACCCTCATGGGTATCGGTGGCATCCCCGGTGATCATCCGGATTCCTTGGGCATGTTGGGCATGCACGGAACCTATCGCGCCAATCTGGCCGTCGATGAATGCGATGTACTTTTTGCCATCGGTGCGCGTTTCGATGATCGTGTGACCGGAAAGCTCGATGAATTCAGTGTGAACTCAAAGAAGATTCACATCGACATCGATCCCACGAGTATTGGCAAGTGTGTTGAAACCGATATTCCCATTGTGGGCGATGTGAAGAACTGCCTGCAGCAACTGCTAGCCCGCTTGCATGAGCAGGATGATCCCGCTGGGTTCCACGAGCAAATCGCTCCTTGGCGAGCTCGGGTTGCCGACTGGAATAACGAACACCCCATCGCCTACGAGCAGCACGCCAATGGTCCGCTGCTTCCGCAGTTTGTCTTGGATAAAATTTTCAAGATGACGGAAGGCAAGGCGGTTATGACCACCGACGTTGGCCAGCATCAGATGTGGGCGGCGCAGTATTACCACGCGCAGCACCCCAATCTGTGGGTTACCTCGGGTGGACTGGGGACCATGGGCTTTGGGATGCCAGCCGCCATCGGTGCGCAGGTCGCTCGACCCGATGACGTCGTGATCGCGGTTGTGGGCGACGGCGGTTTCATGATGAACATTCAGGAACTCACCACCATGGTCGAGCAAGATGTGCCAGTGAAGATTGTTCTGTTGAACAACCAGGTGCTGGGCATGGTTCGCCAGTGGCAGGAGAAGTTCTACGACAACCGTGAATCGTCCATCGATTTGTCGGCACAGCCGGACTTTATGCAGTTGGCGGAGGCCTTTGGCCTGAAGGGCATGCAAGCCCATACGGCTGCCGAGGCCGAGCAGATTCTGAAGGATGGCTTTGCCTATGACGGCCCCGTTCTCATGGAGTTCTGTACCGAGCGCGGCACGAATTGTTACCCCATGGTTCCCTCAGGAGCCCCGTCAGCTAAGATGCTGACGAGCGATTCCTAAAGAAAGGGGATTTTCGTGCGTCACACGCTTTCCATTCTTGTTCGGAACGATGCTGGTGTGCTTTCACGCGTGGCCGGAATGTTCAGTGGGCGCGGATACAATATTGAGAGCTTGAATGTGGCTCCCACGCTAGATCCCGAGGTGTCCAATGTCACTTTGGTCACCGGCGGCGACGACAAGATCATTGAGCAGATTACCAAGCAGCTCCACAAGATTATCTCCGTCATTGCAGTGACGGACGAGTTGGAGAACCCCAAGGGCTTCGTCAATCGCGAGATGGCCATGCTCAAGGTCTTCCCAAAAATGGAACAACGCGCCGAGGTACTGCGCGTTTCGGAAATTTTTCGAGGAAAGATTGTCCACGTGGACAGCAAGTCCTTTGTTGTCGAGGTTTCAGGATCGCAGGACAAGATCCAGGCCATGACCGAGTTGCTTCGCCCACTTGGGTTGAAGGAACTCGTGCGGACGGGTCCGCTGGCGATGCGACGCGGAAACTGAACTTCCCGTTCGTTGTTTTCTGGCATCATTAAAGTGCGAAGAGCAAAAACCAGCGAAGGAAACAAACTCGCCGCGATGAATTGCGCGGACGAAAAAGAAAAGGAAAGAAACGATCATGGCGTTGAATGTGTACTACGACAAAGATGCAGACCTGGATCTCTTGGATGGAAAGACCGTGGCGGTGATTGGTTACGGCAGCCAGGGACATGCCCACGCACTGAACTTGAAAGAATCCGGTGTGAGCGTCATCGTTGGCTTGCGCGGTGATTCCTCTTCCGTGGTCAAGGCCGAGAACGCGGGACTTGTCGTGAAGTCAGCAGCGGATGCCGTGAAGATGGCTGACGTGATTATGATGGCGCTGCCTGACGAGAACGCTCCTGCCATTTACGAAACGGAGATCAAACCGAATCTCTCCGATGGGAATTACCTGGCCGTCGCTCACGGGTTCAATTTTCACTACGGGCAAATTGTGGCACCCAAAGGTGTGAACGTGTTTATGGCGGCACCCAAAGGCCCGGGTCATACGGTTCGCGGACATTACGCAGAAGGTCGCGGGGTTCCCACCTTGGTGGCCGTTCACCAAGACCCTTCCGGCAATACGCTGCAGATTGCCCTGGCCTATGCCAAGGGCATCGGTGGCGGCCGAGCCGGCATCATCGAAACCAATTTCCGCGAGGAAACAGAAACGGATCTCTTCGGTGAGCAGGTGGTCTTGTGTGGAGGCCTGACGAGCTTGATGCAGGCGGGTTTCGAGACCCTGGTTGAAGCGGGTTACGCCCCCGAGATGGCTTACTTCGAGACCATTCACGAGGTGAAGCTCATTGTGGATCTCATCTACGAAGGCGGGATCGCCAATATGCGTCACTCGGTGTCCAATACTGCTG
This sequence comes from Pseudomonadota bacterium, assembly GCA_003353845.1. Taxonomy (GTDB): domain Bacteria; phylum Myxococcota_A; class UBA9160; order UBA9160; family JADFDR01; genus GLO-12. The sequence continues at coordinate 11,509 of PIVT01000070.1, forward strand.
AGTACGGTGGTCTCACACGCGGCCCTCGCGTCATCGACGAAGATACGAAGAAGCGCATGAAGGAAATGTTGCGCGAGATTCAGACGGGCGAGTTCCCCAATGAATTCTTGACGGATAGCAGCGTTGGTTGGCCGCGCTTTAACGCTCTGCGCCGTGAGGGAGACGGTCACCAACTCGAAGAAGTGGGTGCGCGCTTGCGCGAGCTTATGCCTTGGCTGGCCGAGACGAAGCTCGTCGATAAGACAAAGAATTAGTCGGGTATTACCGAGGCACAAGCAGAGGCGTCCCGGCGGTTGAACCTACGGGACGCCTTTCTTGTTATAGTCAGGAGTGAGGAACCCATGTGCGGGGGCCAGGAGGATGGCGTGATGGAAGGAGAACCGACAACGGAAGCCGAAAAAGTAACTTCCCTCAAGGAGCACCGCGCGCGGCCCTTGGTGTTGCTGCCCCATCTGTTCACCACGGGAGGCCTCTTCTGTGGTTTCTACAGCATCGTTATGTCCACCACGGGCAACTTTGACCATGCGGCTGGTGGAATTATTTTTGCCGGCCTGTTTGATCTCTTTGACGGTAGCGTGGCGCGCATGGTCCATGCCGAAAGTGAATTTGGCGAACAGTACGATTCCCTGGCGGATGTCATCGGGTTTGGTGTGGCACCGGCCATGCTGGCCTTTAGTGCTGGTGGGCTCCAGGACTTGGGTCGCGTGGGCTGGGTGTGCGCATTCTTCTACGTCGTTTGTGCCGCTTTGCGTCTGGCGCGCTTTAATGTTTCGCCCTCGATTTACAAAGATATGTTTCAGGGCTTGCCCAGTCCCGCAGCGGGCGGCGTGATTGCAACCACCACTTGGTTCGTTCAGTTCTTGCGCCAGGAGCAGGGCTTGGAATTCACGGTTCACTCAGGGTTGATTTCGGCCGGGGTTGTGATCCTGGGTTTACTCATGGTGAGCAATATTCCCTACCGAAGTTCCAAAGTATTGTCTCTGCGCGCCAACTTTCGAACCCTGGTACTCCTGCCCACGATCTTGGTGTTTATTATCCTCAAGCCCGCGATTACCTTGTTTTTGATCGGGATGACTTATCTTACGGTCGGGTTTCTTGAATTGCTTTGGCGCCGTAAGACTGGAAATACATTGGAATCGATTTTGCCAGATGAGGACTACGTTGCCGGTGAGGAGAGCGTAAATGAGCTCTGAAAAGATACGGATTTTTGATACCACGCTTCGCGATGGGGAGCAGTCGCCCGGTTGCAGCATGACCTTGGACGAGAAGGTCACCTTGGCGCGCCAGATTGAAAAACTAGGCGTCGACATCATCGAAGCTGGTTTTCCAGCGGCTAGCGATGGCGATTTTGAATCGGTGCGCACCGTGGCCGAAAAGATTCGCAGGCCGAGCATTGCGGGCCTGTGCCGAACACGCCCCGGAGATCTAGAAGCCGCCGCCAAAGCTTTGGAAGTGGCCGCCAAGCCACGCATTCATACCTTTATCGCCACGAGTGATATTCACATGGAATACAAGCTGCGCATGACGCGCGAGCGCGTGTTGGAAGAAGTGGATCGTGCCGTGCGCCAGGCCTGTGGTTACGTGGAGGATGTGGAATTCTCCGCCGAGGATGCGACGCGTTCCGATTGGGATTTCCTGGTCGAGGTATTCAGCACTGCCGTAGCCGCTGGGGCCAGCACGCTCAACGTGCCCGATACGGTGGGCTACACGACGCCCGCCGAGTATGGCAAGTTGATTACACATCTGCGCGAGAACGTCGAAGGTGCGGACAAAGCCATCTTCAGCGTGCACTGCCATAACGATTTAGGCTTGGCCGTGGCCAATAGTCTGGCGGCTGTCAACGCAGGGGCTCGCCAGGTGGAATGCACGGTGAACGGTATCGGCGAACGCGCGGGCAATGCAGCCGTGGAAGAAGTGGTGATGGCCATCAAAACGCGCTCCGAAGTGCTCGGCAATGTGCATACCGATGTGAACACGGAAGAGATCTATCCCTCCAGTCGCTTGCTCTCCACAGTGGTGGGTGTACCGGTGCAGCCCAATAAGGCCATTGTGGGTGAAAATGCCTTTGCCCATGAGGCGGGTATTCATCAGGATGGAGTGCTCAAAAAAGCCATCACCTATGAAATCATGACGCCCCAATCCATCGGCCGACCCTCCAACGAGTTGGTGTTGGGGAAGCACTCGGGTCGCCACGCTTTCCAAGATCGCTTAAAAGAGCTGGGTTTCCAGTTGGAAAAGAAGGAACTGGAGCAGGCCTTCGCGCGCTTTAAAACCCTGGCCGACAAAAAGAAGGTGATTTACAACGGCGATTTGGAAGCCATTGTGAGCGATGAAATCTTGCGCACCGACGACCGCTTTAAGCTGGGCAACCTGGTGATCATCAGCGGCACCTTTGCTACGGCCACAGCCACCGTGGAGTTGTTCGATGGCGAGCAGCGCTTGAAAACCTCCTGCAGTGGCGACGGCCCCGTGGATGCCGTGTTCAAGGCCATTAAAGAATTGACTCAAACCGAAAGCAAGTTGCTGGCCTATGAAGTGAAGGCCGTTACCGAGGGCATGGATGCCCAAGGTGATGTGTCTGTGAAACTGCTACAAGGCGAACGTAGTGTCATCGGCCAGGGCGCACACACGGACATTATTGTCGCCAGCGGAAAGGCTTATGTGCGCGCACTCAACAAGCTTGAGTGGCACAAGAAGAAGCACTCGTTGATCGAACCCAAGGGCATTTGAAAAAATTACCGTCCTCAGAAATAAGAAGAAAAATAAGGAAAAGAGAAGCATGAAGAAAATTCTGTTATTGCCGGGTGATGGCATTGGCCCGGAAGTAGTGGCGCAGGCCGTGCGTGTGATGAAGAAAGCAGCCGAGATTCACGGTATCGAACTCGCTTTTGAAGAGGACCTGATCGGTGGGTGTTCCGTGGATGCCACGGGCACTCCCTTGACGGACGCCGCCGTGGAAAAAGCCAAAGGTTGTGCGGCCGTGTTACTGGGCGCGGTAGGTGGCCCCAAGTGGGATGCCGTTCCGCGGGAGCAACGACCGGAGACGGGCTTGCTGGCCATTCGCAAAGAGTTGGGTCTGTTTGCCAACTTGCGTCCGGCCACGGTCTATCCCTCCATGGTCGAAGCTTCGGCCTTGCGTCCGGAAATTGTGTCGGGTGTGGATATGTTGGTGGTGCGCGAACTCACGGGTGGTTTGTACTTCGGCGCTGCGAAGACCTACGAAGAAGACGGGATTCGAAAATCCTATAACACCATGAGCTATGACGAAAATGAGATCAGTCGCATTGGCCGCATGGCCTTTGAAGCCGCGCGCGGTCGGGGCAAGGAACTTTGCCACGTGCACAAAGCGAATGTGTTGGAAGTCTCGCAATTGTGGCTCGATGTCATGAATGAGCTGGCTCCTGAATACCCCGACGTGAATCTCACACATCAGTTGGTGGATTCCTGCGCCATGATCCTGGTGAAAGAGCCCAAGATTTTCGACACCCTGGTCATGAGCAACTTGTTTGGCGACATCATCTCTGATGAAGCTGCCATGATTACGGGTTCCCTGGGTATGTTGCCCTCGGCCAGCCTGGGTGAAGGCGGCATTGGTTTGTTTGAGCCCGTGCACGGCTCGGCACCGGACATTGCCGGGCAGGACAAAGCCAACCCCTTGGCCACCATCTTGTCGGTCGCCATGTTGTTCGAGCATTCCTTGAACGCCCCCGAAGCGGCAGCCACCATTCGCGAGGCCGTATCGCGTGTGTTGGACGCCGGTCACCGCACGGGCGACATCATCTTGCCCGGTCAGGACATTACACCCGTGGGCTGTACGGCCATGGGCGACTTGGTGCTCGAACAATTGGATAAAAACTAGTGGCCTTTGATAAAGATCTTCGAATTGCCGTTCTCGGCGCCTCGGGCTTGTTGGGAACAGAGCTCTTGCAGGTGCTGGAAGCGGAGCGTTTTCCGGTAAAAGAGCTCATTGCCTTGGGAAGCGAAAGCTCCATGGGCGACAGCTTGTGGTTCAACAACGAAGAAATCGATGTTGTGAACCGCGTGCCCGTTCTCTCTGACTTGGATCTCATCTTCCTCTGTGCACCGGTGGAAGTTTCCCTGGCCTTGACCCGCGAAGCCCTGCAAGCGGGCGTGCCTTGTATTGACCTGTCGGGTGCGGTCTCGGGTTCTTCGGAAGTGCCCTTGTTGTTTTCGGGCATTGAAGTTTCGCAAGAGGCACTGCACTCACCCTTGATGGCGACGCCCGGCGGTTCCACCTTGGTGTGGGCCCCCATTTTGTCGGTGTTGCGTGAGAAGCTGGGCCTGTGCCGCGTCTCCGGCACGCTCTTGGAGTCGGCTGGCGGGGAAGGGCGCAAAGGTGTTGCCGCGCTGTCGGGCGAGTCTTTGGCCTTGTTCAACCAGAGTGAGCTGCCCGCGCCCGATGTCTTCGGCAAAGCACTGGCTTTCGATTGTCTGACGGGCGAGACCGACGAAGCGGGCAAAACCGCGGACACCTCCAGCGAAGCCCGCCTGGTGAGCGAACTCAAGCGTCTCTTGGGAGAAGACCTGCTGCTCTCGGTGACGGCCATCCGCGTTCCTACCTTCGCAGGCCAGGGCAGCGCTCTGACGGTGGAACTGGCGCCCAGCACGAGCTTGGAAGACCTGCTCAAGGTGCTGGAAGACGCGCCGGGTCTATCCCTCTACGCCAAGGAATGCGCCAACGAAGCTGAAGCCGTCGTGCCGGGGCCGTCGCTGCGCGATGCCGCAGGTCGCGACGACGTGATCTTGGGGCGCGTGCGGCCCGATTCTTCCGCCGAGAACAGCTTCTTGCTTTGGGCGGTCGGCGATCCCATTCGCCTGGCTGCAGTGAACGCTGTCGAACTCGCCATGGAACGCTTCCTGCGCGAGTAGAGCGGGAGTCGTCGGGAGGTACGCTGCCGTGGCCACTTTTCGGCTGACCCTGGAATACGATGGGACAGATTTTCAGGGCTGGCAGAACCAGCCTCAAGGCAACACCCTGCAAGGTGCGCTGGAAGACTCCCTGGAGGCGCTTTTCGGTGAGCATGTGTCCACGGTGGGGTCAGGCCGGACCGACGCCGGGGTACACGCCCAAGGCCAGGTGGCCAGTTTTTCCATCGACACTGAGTTAGACCCCGAAACCATTGGCCGCGCCTTGAACGCCCGCCTGCCCCAGGCCTTGGTGGTGAAGCAGGTGGAGCGTGCCGCGGATGATTTTTATGCCCTGCGCGGTGCCCGCTCCAAGTGTTACCGCTACGCCCTCTGGAATGGCCCCATTCGCTCTCCCCTGCGCGCTCGGCGCTTCGCCTGGGACGCCCGCCCCGTGGATCTAGCGGCCATGCAAAAGGCTGGGACCCATCTGTTGGGTGAGCACGATTTTGCCAGTTTCCAAGCTACCGGCAGCGATGTGAAGAGCAGTGTGCGCTGCCTGACCCGGCTTGAGGTGCAGGGGGAAAGCGGCGCTGAAGTACTGATTGAAATGGAGGGCAACGGGTTCCTGCGCCATATGGTGCGGAACATTGCCGGGACCCTCCTGGAAGTGGGCTGGGGCCAGCGGGAGGCCGATTCCATTCCCGAACTTCTGGCGGCTTGCGACAGGGCCAAGGCGGGTCCCACGGCTCCGGCCTGTGGATTGACGCTACTCTGGGTGAAGTACTAGAATGGGCCCGGGCAATCAGCCCAGGCTGAAATAGAGCCATCAGCGAAACTAAATAGAGCCATCCGCGAAGCTATGGAAAACACTGTCGATTCCCTGGAGCTAGCCCTTGACCCAACAGGGGGTGTGAGGTATCCCTCAGCGGCTTTTTTGGCGAAAGGCGACGGAGTCCCGTACG
>PIVT01000527.1 GCA_003353845.1 Pseudomonadota bacterium
GCACCTCACACATGATTCCATTCGTGGTCGCGGGTGGTGTGCTTTTGTCTTTGTCGGTAATGATGTCGGGTCATGGCGCGGTGCCTGAGAGTGGCGTTCTGGCTGACATCGCACAAATGGGCATCGCAGGGCTAACCCTGTTTACCGCCGTGCTCGGTGGTTACATTGCGTATTCGATGGCCGACAAACCGGGTTTAGCGCCCGGAATGATTGGTTCTTGGGTCGCGGTCAATCAATACAACACCGGATTCCTCGGTGCGATTGTGGTCGGTTTCTTCGCGGGCTTTGTGGTTAATCTACTCAAGAAGATCAAGCTGCCAGACAGCATGATCTCGCTGAGCTCGATCTTCATCTATCCACTAGTCGGCACCTTTGTTACCTGTGGTGCGGTGATGTGGGTGATTGGCTCACCGATAGCTCAAGTGATGCTAGAAATGAACCAAATGCTGACTGGCATGGCAGGCTCAGGAAAAGTGCTGTTGGGCAGTATTTTAGGTGCGATGACGGCCTTTGATATGGGTGGCCCGATCAATAAGGTCGCAACGCTGTTTGCTCAAACGCAGGTGAATACCCAGCCATGGTTGATGGGCGGCGTCGGGATAGCAATTTGTACACCGCCATTAGGCATGGCTCTGGCGACTTTTATATCGCCGAAGAAGTTTAAACGAGACGAACGCGAAGCCGGAAAAGCCGCAGGCATCATGGGAATGATTGGCATCAGTGAAGGCGCGATTCCTTTTGCAGCCGCCGATCCTGCGCGCGTTCTGCCTGCTGTTGTTGCTGGTGGCGTAGTTGGTAACGTGGTCGGCTTTATGTTCCATGTAGTGAACCATGCACCATGGGGCGGCTGGATTGTGCTGCCGGTGGTGGATGGCAAGATTGGCTATATCGTCGGCACGCTCGCAGGGGCTCTAACGACGGCTCTGATTGTGATACTGCTGAAAAAGAACGTGGTCGAAGGCGAAGCGAATTCTAATCAGTT
>PIVT01000528.1 GCA_003353845.1 Pseudomonadota bacterium
AAACGGTGCCAACCAGCACGGCGCTGAACGCGAGGGCCGCACCGCCGGCTAGAGCAACAATGCCCGGCCTGCTGCCGGAAATAAAATCCATGGCCCCCAGGACCGCAAGATCCAACCTGCCGCCTGAATCGGCGTACGCGGAAGCCACGCACCCTATGAAAGTCACAATAAACGCTATGTTCAGCGCATGCCCATTAGCTGTCATCGTCAGGCCCCCCAAGGATTCGCTCGAATTCACGCGTCAGTGTAATGGTGCGCAATGCCCTGACAGTTCCAGACAAGCCGAACACTACGGAGGAAAGCCCAATAATTACGAAATACGTGTACCACTCCCAGTTTAGACCATCTAAGACGAAAGCACTGCCATTCTTCTTTTGGTGTCATGGCTTGTCGTCCTCCGGAACCGGCTCGAAGTGCTCCAGGAGGACGGCCCGGCGCCGCAACGCTTCCGGTGTTTCAGCTTTACCGATAACGTTCCGGTTCCAGTCATCCACCAAGCCCGCGCGAAAGGAGTCGACCGCAACGGCAATGTCAGGGCAGGCGCATGAAGCACAAAGAGGCCCTATTTGGTACTCGAATAACCATTTCCCCTTACCATCCATAAACAATCTCCACGTGCCCTCGTGGCCTAACTCCTGAAGGAGTTCTGCAGTCTTGTCTCGTATCCGCTCCTCCTCCCGCGCCAGGGCCCCCTTAAAGCACTTATCGATAGCCGCACGGAATTCGTCGTCAACGACGCCCGTCTTAGTTCTTGCCTCACTCATCGTTCCAGTCCTTCCTCTAGAGAGCGCACAAACCTGCCAGCGCCCGGGTTAAAAAGAATATGGCCACGGCCGCTATTGGCAGCACTAAAGGCGCCTACACCATATTTGAAATAGTATAAGCCATCCACTGTCTTGTACAACGAGTACCAACTGCCGCCGTCCTCCTTTTCACGGTAAGTAACGCCTTCAAACGTGAACGTGAATTCATCGATCATG
>PIVT01000529.1 GCA_003353845.1 Pseudomonadota bacterium
TCTCTCCTCTCTTTCTCCACTCGCTTCCCTCCAGTATCTCATGGAGCAAAACGGAATGACCCGTTCGAAACTGGGTGAGTTGCTGGGTAACAACCGCTCGTTGGGAGGGAAGATCCTCCGAGGGGAACGGCAACTGAGCAAGTCCCATATCCGTATTTTGGCCGAGAGGTTCAAGGTGAGTCCGGCCTTATTTCTGTAGCACGGCCCTTTTCTACCTTAAACGTCGGACTTTCCACCGGCCGATTTCCCCGCTTGTCGTACAACCTCGTCGTCGCAATATTCGCATGCCCCAGCCACTCCTGCACCCGCGCGATGTCCTATACCTTCACCACTTCACCGGCCAGTTCCATCTTTCGAAAACCTTCCTTCCGCTGACGGTCGGTAACTCGGGCATAGATCATCGTATTCTGAATGTTGACGTGCCCGAGATGATCCTGCACAAACTCCACCCCGTGGCCAGCTTCCAGTAGATGCACGGCGATGGAGTGACGCAGGCAGTGGACCGAATAGACCGGCGGGATCTTCGCCTTCTTCGCATACCCCTTGAACAGCTGGGAGATCCGCTTGTATCCCAGGGAGCCTTCCCGGCCGACAAAAAGCCCTTCTCCCGTGGGCAGGCGCACCTCCAGGTAGGCTTTCAGCGTCCGCTTCACATCCCGCAACAGGGGTTTCTCCCCTGAGATCCCATTCTTCAGCCGGGGAATGTAGATCCGTCCCCGGCGTAGATCCACATGGAAAGGCTCCAGGAGGGTGGCTTCCGAGGCGCGCAGGCCATACTTGTAGATGGCGTTGAACAGCGCCCGGTCCCGCTTGTCGGTGATCTTCGAGAAGAAGGCTTTCACCTCCTCCTGGTTCAGATACTTGATGGGGCCATTCATGCAGCGATCCCTGCTAGGGCGGGGGCGTAGAGAGCCGATACCTGGCGATAGCCATGCTGATCCCGCCGGCGACTGACCTGGTTCACCTGGCGTTCCAGT
>PIVT01000530.1 GCA_003353845.1 Pseudomonadota bacterium
CATCTCACTTACTCCGCTCTTCACGATGACGAACTTGCCTTTGGGCACGTCCTGCAGTCCATGCGTCACCTTGCCAACCAGCGGTGGAATGGCCTCATGGAATACGTCATCGCCCGAGAAGAGCACGACGAACCCGCGGATCCAACCAAGGCGCATCACGTCCATATGTATTCACGATTCGGCAAGCGTAACGACTTGACCTCGAGCTACCAACGGTGCTCTACGGGCCATCGGGCACCGGCAAGACCGCCTTCGCATTAGCACATTTCACGCATCCACTCATGATACGCCGGCTTGAGGACCTCAGATTTAAATCGGTTTACACTGATGGAATCGTTTTTGATGACTGTGATTTCTCCTCTTTATCCGCAGAGGACACCATCGCCCTTCTTGACTTCGACCAACAGCGCTCGCTTCCTGCCCGTTATTCAAACATCATCATCGGCGCTGAAATCCCTATGATCTTCACGACCAACAAGAAGCCAAAGAAGATTTTCACTAGAGCCAGACATGGAGCGCAGCGCGAGGCAATCAAACGGCGGTATATCAAAGTCAAGGTCCGGCACCCCCTCATGGCGAGCGGGGCCCCCTTCACTCCCGCCGAGAAACGCGCGAGGCGTGATGCAGGGGCCAATGGCCCGCAAGGCCCTGGTGTTGGCCCGTAATTTATATATAATTTCCCTCTTCATTCACCAAATACTAAGATAACAGATAGATAACCATCCAGCTCCGATTTGGCTACCCCGGCACTGGGATGGTTTAAATGGCAAAATCGAAAGAAATTAGATCCCAAATTAGAAAATGAAGTATCCAGCCGCAATCCAGACCCGTAAATTACCCCGAAAAGAGTATTAAGTGCGACTCCTGAGCCCCCGTGGGTGTGTGAGATTAATAGAACGGAAAAAAAAAATCAATTACCGCCCCCCCTTGTAGTATAAATTATCAAATTATCCCGAGCCGCCCTAGGGCTAGGAGT
>PIVT01000159.1 GCA_003353845.1 Pseudomonadota bacterium
GGCTACGGCAACCTGCCCGAGGAGAGCCTATACCCCGCGACGCCCTTCGACGACGAAGGAAACTTGCTGAGCGGGGGCAAGCGCTACACGCTGCGTTTCGAGGCCGATCACATGCCGCCGGTGAACGGCTTCTGGTCCTTGTCTATCTATAATCTGCGCGGCTTCACCTTGGAACCCAACGAGATCGAGCGCTACAGCATCGGAGATCGCACCAAGGGGCTCGTGTACGACGAAGACGGCTCGCTCACGATCTCGCTGCAACACGACAACCCGGAAGATGCCGAGAAGAATTGGATGCCAGTTCCTTCAGGTTACTTCATGGCCGTGATCCGCATGTACGAGCCCGCCGCCGCGGCACTGGACAATAGCTATCTACTGCCGGCCTTCGAAGAAGTGAATTGAACTGACTGCGAAGATCATGACAAGCACCCGGGACCACATAAAATTACTGTTACTGCAAATCCGCGACGAACCCCGCGTTCGTATTGAGGAGCACGAAAGCTTTTGCCGTTACGGTGGTCTGAGGCCGGATCAGCTAGCCATCCACAACGTATTCGACCAACCCGAATTTGACGTAGAAATAGTGGAGGGATATGACGCCTTGATTGTTGGCGGTGCCAGCGAAGCCAGCGTGCTGGAGCCGGATCGCTACCCCTTTGTTCCCGCCAGCATCCAATTGATACGCGACTGTATCGCGCAGGATATTCCGGTATTCGCTTCCTGTTTCGGCTTTCAATTAGCCGTACTCGCGTTGGGCGGTGAAATCATTCGCGACCAAGCAGATTTTGAAATGGGTACCATCCCCATCAGCCTGAGTACATCCGCGAGGGAAGATATTCTTTTTCGGGGGTTGCCTGAGAAATTTTACGCCGTATCCGTTCACAGGGAGCGTTCGGTAGACACACCGCCTGATAGCATCCAGCTAGCCTACACGGATCAGTGTTGCCACGCCTTCAAAGTCAACGGTCGACGCTTTTGGGCGTTTCAGTTCCACCCGGAAGTTGATCGTCAGTGTCTGGTGGAACGACTAACCATCTTCAAAGATCATTACACCGATGGAGAAGATCATCTCAATCAGGTGCTGACCAACGCAGTGGAAACACCCCACAGCAACAACCTGGTCAGCCACTTTATCGATCGAGTACTGCTGTAGACCTCCCCAAAAACAAAGCCAACCCGAACTTGAGTACGGGCGCTCTTTAAGCAAGTCAAAACGGGCGGTAAAAAGGGGATGGACTTATCATTGCAGTATCACTGCAATCTAGAGAGCACTCAAAATTGACTTTTTAACAAAACTTCTTGAGTTTTCCCCAGCTTGGCCGTATTGTGAAATTGACTTTCATTTCCATTAAGAGGAAAAGACATGGCTTACACAAATGATCTAGCAGTTACTCCGGCCCTGAAAACAGGCCCCATGGACCACCAACATCGCCAGAAATCGAACGCCCCTGCCGTCTACACCGGGTGCTCTCTGCAATCTCTACGCTTCCTGGCCAGCTTTATCATTCGTCATGCCTCCACTCACTCCTTGGAGCTGTCCGATTTTTCCGCCCACCTCAACCCCACCCAGACCTCCTGCGAAAAGATCACCACGCTCACGGCCATGGCCCGAAGCAAGCAAGAAGGCGCCCGTCTCTTCGACCAGCTTCTCACCCTCCTCGTCGAACCCGAGGCCCGCGTCTATCGCAATATGGCGCCCTACGCACTTGCCCAAAGTTGGGAGTCCTCATCAGAGCCTCTTCGAGGAAGAAACCTGGCGGCCTTTCTATGGGTGCTCATCAAGAATCGCTCCGCCGTGACCCAACGAATCGAAGAGAAAGTACTGTCCGCGCTTGAGCTCGATTGTTTTCAACTGCTGGCGGAATAACCCCGAGGCCTCACTAATCTCCATACTTGAATCTCACCGGCGCGGGAGCAGCCTTATTTTTGTTAGTGCTCCCAGGGCCTTATGCGCAACGAATGGTTTCGTGCCCAAAGATCAATTGAATCAGAAATAGTTTCTATTTCCTCGTTAGAGATTCAATTATAGACAGTCCATCGCTATAGATTTTTCCATCTAGGGCACTTGAAAGATATGTAACTGCTACAAGGATACCATCGGCCATAAATACCCACTGGTAACACAGGCATATTCACCGGCGGGAGGTTTCTTGCCTTGCCATTTTTTGTCTGTAAAACTGGCATACGACCCAAAAATATTTCCATTGGAGATATGCTTTAGATCGATCTTGCCCTCAACTGAACCTGAGACGTATTGCATGGATGTATCCATCTCCATAGCTGATAGCTGCTGAGTAGTTCTTACAATGCGCGCTCCATCACTTGAAGCAACCATGGTGAGTATGATTTTCGATCCGCTGTTCGTGATGTGAATGGTCCTCGCTGGCAACCCACGAGGATTCTTCATCGCTGTCATTTCCCAGCCCTCGTGGAGAGACACTAAGACGGACCTCGTCATATCAATCTTCACCTCTTCGGCGGAAAAAGAAAGCGCTGGTAATAACACAATCAATAATCCAATGATCGTTGTCTTGAATCTCATAATTCCAGTATAGTGGTGGTTTACCATTATTGCTAACGGGTCTTTACTCCCCTGGTTTTTTTAGGAGTGCTAGCAAAGTTGCGACGCCGAATTTAGTGTTGTCGCTTGCACCCTCGGGAATACTGCTGTCAAGCCACCGCAAGGTTTCTGAAAGATCTGTTAGAGACAAAACGAATTAAAACAAGAGGCTTAAGTCCGAAGCTGCTTCATTATCAAGGGGGAGGGAGGGCGCTCTTGGAACACATCACGACAATGAGCAACACCGGACAACTAAGTGAATCAGGGGGTTGTGACCTCCTCCCCCGTTTCCTTTGTCGCGTTTGATTGTCAGTTGTCGTGCTTATCTGCGACAAAGTGTCCCATGGGATCTCAAGGAGGGGCATCAATCTGAGATCCCTCCCTCCCCGCTCTATTCTCTTAGTTTAGGATCGGCTTCCTGGCCATCTCGGGCTATCTGTCGCTCGATTCGCCTTCAGGACGAGACTCCCTTCGAGAGTCATCATGCCCCCAACAAGTCGCGCAACACCTCGTAGACGTCGGGATGGTTGGCGATATGGACGTGATCCATCCCGGTGAATACCGCACCGCTCGAAAAGGGGATCCGGCGAGCCGCCTCCAGCGCCTCACCGGAAGCGCTCGGCAACCGAACCAGTAAGTCGCCGAGTAGCTGGCCGAGCGGATGCTCCGGGTCGCGCGAGATCGTCGCCGCCAGGAAGTAATACCCGACCCCGTCGACGAGCGGCACGTTGCGCCGGGCATCGGCAAACACCTCGTCTGGATCCTTCCCGGCCCATTCTTCGTCGACGGTGTATCCGTAGCGAAGGTCTTTGACGCCGGCGCTTCGGGTATCGAGCAACTCCGCCGGGACTTGCGCGCCGGCGGCCGGGACGTTCTTCAACACTCCGGTGAGCAGGTTCACGGCCTTTTCGAGCGGCGCGCCGAGATGCGGCCCTCCGATACACGCGACGTGACGGAGCTGCGCGACCCACGGGTCATCCTGCTCACACGCGTAGTGCGCCGCGCTGCGCACGACCAGGCCGCCCATGCTATGCCCGACGAGCACGATCTCCTCGACCGGCACAGGATACGCCTCCAGCGCTTCGGTGAGCAGCGTCGCCAACGCGCGCCCATTCTCGGAGATATGCCGCCCCGTGTTGTATCGCAGATAGATCGGCGTAAAACCCAGGTCGTCGTGAAGCCGCGTGCCAAAGGTCACGCCGGGGTCACCGTAGTGCTCCTCCGCGGACAGGCTCCACAGCCACTCGGTTGCGGCCAGGCTGTGCACGAACACGCAGACTTTATTCGTCGGATTCGGAAATGCCGCAGCCAATGCCTCCGGAGTAATCGGGAGATGCCGTCCGTGATGGCGGAGCGTCATGCCGAGGTCGAGGCGGCTCTTCCGCCGGGCCAGGTGGTCGCCCCAAAATCCATTGAGCGATGACTGGAGGAAGTCG
>PIVT01000531.1 GCA_003353845.1 Pseudomonadota bacterium
GCTGCGGCTACGACTGCGCTTCCTGGGTCCGTCCTTCCTCTCCTTGTTGCTTGAGCTGCGTCGATCGCTCGGCTGGTCATATCGACCCTGGCGACGGTCCTCCTGTCGGCTATCACGCCCGGATCCACCTTGCCACCTCGTTCGTCGAGCCGGGGATTGGCGAGGGCCATGTGAGCTTGATCCGCCGGGCCCTCCCGAATGGCGGCCGAACCGGGCATTATGGTGGTGCCCAGTGGCTCGCACATCCGCGCCAGATCCTCGGTTGCGCGTGAGCAGGCCTTCGATAGGCTTCCACACCAGGTATGGGTGTATGCCTGCCTCGTAGAACCTGCGATAGGCTTGAATGCGAGTGGTCGTCCTCCTTGATAGCTGGCTCGTTACGTCTCTCATCAGGTCGTTGTACTCGGGCTTTGCCATCTTTGCGAAGCCCTGGGGGTTCGCCGTCAGCCAAGCATTATATGCTAGCTCCGCCTGTTGGATGGCGACACGTGTCTCAGAGAGCACTCCTGTCTCGAGGAATAATGCCAGCACGATGTCCGCATCGGGGACCAATGCTATCTTGTAGTATGCGACTATCGCTTGCTTCACCTCATCCATGATATCCTCATTTTTATCATAGATGCCTTGCTCGGTTTCCCCATCATCATCTTCCATCATATCCTTGACTTCTGCTGCTACCTCTTGCAACATCTGCCTGCAGATGCAAGCAGCGATATCATCGGGGTGCCCTGGTGCGTAGGCTCTGGTTAGTGACGGGATTTCACCTGATGTGCTTGCCTTGAGATTGACGGTATAGGTCTTGATGTTGGGCGGTGGTGGCATGGTTGGTAGGGGCAGTGGCGTGCGATTCGTTATGTTCTCCGGGGTCTTTCGTGAGCGTTTCAATCTTGAACTCACGTCCGACGGTACCGCCTGTAATCGTTGTATATTGTGAACTCACGGGACTCATCTTCTAAACAGTTGAACTTGTCTTCT
>PIVT01000532.1 GCA_003353845.1 Pseudomonadota bacterium
CAAGCACAAGGGTATCTGGTATGAAAAATCCGATAGTAAATTTTGGTCCGCTGTGCATGCCGCAGGAGTCGAGTTGCGATTTTAATTAAAGGGTATATCCTAAGTAAATGGCCCATTCCGACCCGCACTTTTGGGGTTCTCGACCCGACTTCGCTCTGATGTCACTGACAGAACCCGATTTCGCTCTCTGACGTCACTTAAAAAAACCGATTTCGCTCTTCAAAAAAAAGTTACCGGCGCAGGGAAAAGAGCACAAAACAACGGGCTTTCCGCGAAGCTCAGATCGCGCCAATGAGCTGCGCGGTGAGTTTGCCAACAAGCGCGTCGAAGGCGGCTTTATCGAGTAGGCCTTTGTTGTGCAAATCGTGCACCTTCTCCATTTTTTCCGTGATGGAGGTGAAAACGCAGGTGTCCGTTTTCATTCGTTTAGGACTAGGCTCCAATGCGGTCGACTGAGGGCCCGGTGGGACAAAAGGACGTGATGTCGCGGGAGTGACCGGGTTCGGTTGCGCCGTGGAAACCGCGGGCACCATGGACATGGCGGGCGTCGCGTAAGGCGGCTGAGTGAGACTGTGGGCCTCAGCTGGGAGCGCGACGTTGCTGGCATCAGGCAACGTAAAGTGAGATGGCTCCGGCGCAAGGTGCGAGAGAAGCAGGCTTCGGTCAGTGCTCACAGCGGTGATGGAGTCTGGTTTAGTTTGAAGCAGCATGAGAATAAGCTCTCCCGCGGGACAGGCGACGCGTAGGTGCGGGAAGTTGGGGATTGGATGCACATGGCGAGCCTCAGGATGTCTTCCATCGTCCGTCCGAGCGTGCGGTTGTAGTTTGCGTTCCCGCCTTTCACGACTTTCCCCATCAGCACCTGGGCTTTGACTGCATCGGCGCACTAAAACAAGTTCGTGTGGAAGTGGTTCATGGCGCATCTAAGGGACCCCAGCGTATGCGGCCGGTTCTCCTTCGGCCAAGGGTACTTT
>PIVT01000533.1 GCA_003353845.1 Pseudomonadota bacterium
TAACAGAAAGAGGTCCTTACGGCGGCCAGAGCTGTCATGAAGGACGTTGAAACATTTCTCGTCGGCGAGAAAGAGCAGGCCGTCATGGCCAACTTCGCACTACTGACTCATGCCACCCCGAAGCGCCTGGCCGGGTTTGCGCAAAAGGGCAAAGAGGAAAAATCGCTGATCGATAAGCTCCTCAATGACGACAAGCTCGTCGTGCAGGCCATGACGCTGGGAGGGGCCAGCGGCGGACGTTACGGCCAGGCCATGCGAAACTACACCGCCATCCAGAAAGCCACTGAGCGTTCTCACGAGGGTTTCTTTCAGGTTTGGGCCCTGGCTGCGTCCCTTCAGTATACTGGCGATACCTATGTCTATCCCGACGTTCCCGCGGCCGAGTCCTTGGTCAAGTACTACCTGAACTATCTGAAAGCCTACGATGAGG
This sequence comes from Pseudomonadota bacterium, assembly GCA_003353845.1. GTDB lineage: Bacteria > Myxococcota_A > UBA9160 > UBA9160 > JADFDR01 > GLO-12. The sequence goes on from PIVT01000533.1 coordinate 431, forward strand.
GAATATTGGATCCCGCCTTTTCTAAACTTGGCGGTACAGGATGGAACTATCGCTTTGTATTTCCAGACTCCTACACGCTTGAAGATATCGACTGGATTAGAAAGGTGTTGCGCAACTACCGCCCCGATCACACGCGTCTGGAATACAGATGGCGCTACTGCCGTATCGTTAGAACCGACATTCCCTATACCAGCTCAGTCATGAGGCCGGTACGACCCGATTTGAACCTGTCGAGAATTCAGGATTTCTTCCTCGAAGGCGGTATCTGCGGCCCGCGCGCTTTTGTCGGGCAAATATCGGGCTACGCTTTCGGCATACCGTCGCGTCGTGCCCCTTCCCCGGGACATGGTGCCATGGCGCACTGGACTCCGGATGGTTGGACCACTGTCCTGGGACCTCATTTTTGGTTCTGTAAAGTCAATGGAATGCCCGGCATGGATTTTCTATTGGAATCACAGGCGCAAGAAGATCCCAAGGGGTTCAAGCAGGTGCTGATGTGTGAGCGCTCAGGGAAAGCACTGGGCGAAGATGCCCAGCGTGA
>PIVT01000534.1 GCA_003353845.1 Pseudomonadota bacterium
CTGGGCGGTTGAAGAAACCCAATCCGGCCTGTTCGCTGGCGTCATTGGGCCTTGGAACCCAGAAGGCTGGCCAGAACCCGAAGTCGGTTGGGATCTGATGGCGGGATTTGAGGGCAAAGGCTATGCCACCGAAGCGGCCAGTGCAGCACTAACCTACGCGTTTGAGACGCTTGAATGGCCCACAGCCATCAGCCTTGTTGCTGTTGGCAACGACGGCTCGCGCCGTGTCGCCCAACGCCTTGGTGCTGCTCAGGACGGGATGTTCGACCACCCGCGCTTTGGCTCACTTGAGATTTGGCGGCATCCTAGTCCGGACAAGAAGGACGTCGCCAAATGACGACTTTTGCCATCCCTACACTTGAAACTGATCGCCTGAAATTACGCGGCATTAAGCCTTCAGACTTTGAGGCCGTTGCCGAGTTCTTTGCCTCGGACCGGTCACAGTATGTTGGTGGACCAAGGCCCATCGGTGGCGCTTGGCAATTCCTGACAATGATGGCGGGGCACTGGCAAATGCGTCGATTCGGCATGTGGGTAGTGACCGAAAAGCAGAACGATGTCGGCCTTGGTCTTGTAGGGTTTTATTATCCGGTTGGCTGGCCTGAACGGGAACTTGGATGGCACATCTGGTCACCAGCCGCCGAAGGCAAAGGGTATGCCCGCGAGGCTGCAAACGCAGCAATTAGATATGCCAAAGACGTCCTGAAATGGACCACATTTGTAAGCTATATCGCCCCGGATAACGCGCGTTCTATTGCGCTGGCCAATCGCCTCGGGGCGACGCGTGACATTGACGCTGACCTGCCAGAAAGCACCGACTGCGACTGCTATCGACATTCATTGGGCGAGGCTGCCTGATATGACAAACCTGCACATCCCCACTCTCACCACTGAACGCCTGACATTGCGCTGCCCCCGGATGTCGGACTTTGAGGCCTATGCCGCCTTTCGCATGGGTCCAAGGTCG
>PIVT01000535.1 GCA_003353845.1 Pseudomonadota bacterium
TCGCGCAAAATATAATAGCCGCCCATCTAAGCGTACTGGAACCAGGCAGAATTCCCTCGTGGTTTCATGGCCAATCCGATCAAGCCTGCGCCCAACAGAATGACGATGCCAAGACCGTGCCGTCAGCCCCCGGCGACCCGCCGAGCAAAACCAACACCCCCACCGCAGTTCGTAACCCTCCAAAATTCAAAATGGATTAAAGCATAGGTAGAATCCAAGAGGTAGTCCTAAATGGGAATTTTACAGAAGGAAACGCCGACTAATGGTCTCGAGATCTAAACGCTGTTCTTCAACGCACGCCTCAACTCCACCATGGCCCAGGTATCCAACGCACAATACTCACGCAAGTTAGTGTAGATGGCTTCGCGTTCCTCGGCGTCATCGATCTCCAGCGCTCGCTCATACTCTCGAGCGGCTTGCATCCCGTCGTGAATATTGAGTTCGTCGTAACTTAAGCTGGGCACCATTGCGGGGAGCACAGATTTAATGGAAAAGGAGCCTTTGAAAGCGGGGTGGTAGTAATGCTCCTCCAACACCTTCATCAAATCCCACAGGCGAGTGACGAGGGTCTTCAAGTCGGGAGCCAAATCAGGAAAGGCCGCGGCCAGTTTGTTGATGACTGTTTTTTCGTAGTTGGAATAGACACAGATGCTGCCTTCGTTTCCCAGATCGGCAATGAGTCGTTCCGTAAATTCGCGCCGCGGATCTCCACCCGGCGCGGACAGGTATTCAAGATGCACAATGCTGCCGTCGGCTTCTTCGCGGTGATTGGAATACTGCATGGGAATAGCCTGGAAGGGCCTCGTTCCTTTATAGCGTGGAATCACGGGTCCCATGGTTTCGAAATCCAGGTGGTGAACCGGATAGGAAATATTTTTCAGTGCGGATTGCAATTGGGCCGACACCCAGGGCCGGTTCTCAATCACGCAATCTCGAATGCGCGCCTGCATCGGCTTTAAGGGAAAAT
>PIVT01000536.1 GCA_003353845.1 Pseudomonadota bacterium
CTCTAGGGGCTCAAGCCCATGCGTGTGCGGCGGGGATAGGCTACTCCCGCGGGCTAGCGGCTCGCAGGCGCCCAACGATGGCGGATGGCGGCGGCCTTCTCGACGGTGGAAAAAGGGCAAGCGCCGCCAGGATGTAGTCAACCAACGCCCGCGCGGTGCCAAAGCCAAAAGCGGCCTAGCACCACCAGAGCGAATGCGTCGATGAAGTGGGGATAGAGAGGCGGAAAGGGAAAAATGCGGCGAGGCGGTACGCCAAAGTTGACGCCCAGGGCGTGAGCGCCAAAGAAGGGGATAGCGAGGGGTGGAGTAGGTGCGATGGCACCACCAGACACCACCATACGGTGAACACGGGGCGTGTAAGATGGAGGCGAAGAATGTGGAGGGGTGAGCGCGTAGTAGACAGAGCGCTTGTTTGCGATGGCGGAAATGTCGGAGTTGAGTCTGGTGTCTGGTGTAGCACCACCAGACACCACCAGACTACAACCAGAGGTAAAATGTTGTTGTCGATGTAGTGCAAGGGCAGATCTCAGCGCGCACATGCGCGCACGCTGCTGCAAGGTAGCCATGTGGCTGTGGCTGCAAAATCTGCAAGCCTAAGGAGTTTGGGTTTGGTGTGAAAAGATAACTTTCCGTAAAATTAACCAAATCAAGAGATGAAAAAGTCAAATTGGGGTAGATTCTGACGGGGAACACGTCGGTGAAGTCAAAATAGTCGTGCGGTAAGTCAAATATGCTGCAGCACAGGTGCTGCTGGCCAGAGCGCAAGGTCGCAAGGGCGATGATCGGAAAGGGCGGGGAGCGGACGTTGATGAAGCACGCAGAGCGGAAAGCGGATGATAAATCTCGGAAGTACGTTTCAGGCACGTAGAGGCCTCGGATATTCGGATAAAGAACACACGGATAATGTTACCACAGAGTTTCCGAAGGGGCGAGGAACGGAAAGCGGATTGCTGAAGTACGTTTTTG
>PIVT01000537.1 GCA_003353845.1 Pseudomonadota bacterium
TGATCGTCGGAATCCACGCTTCCTGGAACGTCCTTAAACGAACAAACTCGCTCTTCAGCCGGTTGTATTCCCGGCTGGAGAAGGTGGTGTTGGTGACGCGTTGGCCAAGATTGGGCGTAGACGGATCGATGCCTGCCAACTTGGCCATCTCCCGCAGCAATTCGTTCTTCCTGGCATGATCCGAAGGCAATTTGTAACCACTGTAACCCATCAGCGTGTAATTCCCTTCCCGCAAGGTGGCCAGATGACCCGATGACGGTGAAAGCCAGAACAGGGATTGCGAGCGATTAAACGTCCCTTTCTCAATCAGCAAAGGTGACAGATCCGCGCCATCAAGATGCACGCCTTTGGGTTTATCAATGCCGGCCAGGCCACAGATGGTCGGCAGCAAATCAACCGATCCCGATGGCGTGTTCTCGACTCGTCCTCCCCGGAAGCCATCCGGCCAGAAGAAGATCCCGGGCGAACGCAAACCGCCTTGAAAGTTCGACCCCTTGTTACCTTTCAGTCCGCCATTGCGATCTGTTCGATAGCTGCCGTTGTCCGATGAATAGATGATCAACGTGTTGTCGAGTTTTCCCATCGCCTTGAGCTTTGCAACGAGTCGTCCGATGGCTCGATCGGTGTTGTCGACCGTGGCGGAGTAGATGGCAGCTTCATCCTTGAGGTCGCCGTAGATCGACACGATCTCATCGGGCGCCGCCAGCTTGGAGTGAGGCTCGTTGAACCAGATGTTCATAAAAAACGGCTGATCGGGATTTGCCTTCGTTTCCAACCAGTCGATCGCATCGTCTACGAGCAGTTGGCATGAATATCCTTTCAGCGGACCGACGGGTTTGCCGTTGCGTCGAAAATTGACTGGATCTTTGTGACTTGGGCTGGCCCCGTTCGAGAGGCCGAACCAGTAGTCAAAACCGTGCTCATTGAGCGTAGGCTTCCTTCGTTTGCCGGAGGTCATGCCGAT
>PIVT01000538.1 GCA_003353845.1 Pseudomonadota bacterium
CCGTTTCCCCAAGACCGCCACCCTTGGAGCACCGCCTTCCAACACCGGTTGTTTGCCGGTTTTGCCCGGTTCCCTTGCTTGAGCCTTTTGGGTGGCACACCCTTGCTGGACATTCATTGCAGCGGCACACGAGGCATGGCGACCAGTACCAGGAACTAGCATCCACTCGCCCGGTTGCAACCCAGTGCCACCCGCACCAACTTCCGATGTACGAGGTGTGCTCTTGACCTTCGCCAGTTCCGTCAGAATGTACTCCACTTCCAAAACCGTGAACCCGGCTTGAATGTAAAACGCGTGACCTGGAGAAAAGCCAGCTTCCTTCAGCACGAAGCAGATGTGCACGCACCAATGCACCGCACTGCTGCGGCCGTGTCTACCCATCATGGTCTGCCAAGTTTTGCAGCTGCATGAGATGCGCTGCTTGCGTACTTGGGAAGCTCCGCTCTCTCCAAAGTGGATGTCCCGTGCGGCATCCAGGTAACCGAACACCACCACATAGGATGTGCCACCATTCACCGCGACCGTGAAGTTCCTGTCCAGGATGCCGTTCTGAACGTTGAACCTGGTAAGGCGGGGGGTGGGTGTCCCCACTTGCAGAACTTTCGCCTTCGTCACACCCAAAAACAGATCGGACAGCATCTTCGCCTGGCCTTTGGTGGTTTTCAGCATGTACGCAACTTCCCCCAGCGTGCCAACCGACATCCGTGCTCCCAAACGGTCCGTTGAGTGAATGTGAGTCTCCATCAAGTACTCCACCACAAGCGTCTTGTCAACATGGGACGATGGCTGCCACCTCCGATCGGCCGCGGGGTTGTTGCGATCTGGATCAACGCTCCATTCCCACGCACCGCTCTCCGGAATCTGACGAGCCATCTGAATACAAGGCTCTGCGTCCGTCAAGTCCACGGTGAGGCGCCTCTTCTTGGGAAACGTTCGCCGCGTGTCTGGGCGGTGGTTGCGAGTG
>PIVT01000539.1 GCA_003353845.1 Pseudomonadota bacterium
GTCGAAAAGCGGGAACAAAAGCCACGCCAGCGAGTTTAAAAGGTTGGTGCAGCATGACGGTTTGGCGATCTTGACGATCAGCTATCAATCTGTAATGACGGCTAAGGGCAAGCGGGCCGTTTGGAATATGCTGAAGAACCGCGAGTGCGTCTATGTCCTGGACGAATCCCACTACATCAAAGGAACAAACACCAAGCGGACATGGCGCATCGTCGCCAGCGGAAAGTATGCGCCATACCGTCGGATCTTGACGGGCACGCCAGGCGAAAACCCCTTCGACCTTTACAAGCCGATTGAGTTCCTCGACCCTGATCTTTGGAGCCGTCATCAAATGTCGAGCCTTGCGGCATTCAGGTCATACTTCGGTGTGTGGGTACAGTTACCCCTGCCGCAGGGTTCTAAGGCCAGTCATTTTGACAAGTTCGTTGAGTACAAGAACCTCGACAAGCTGAGGGGCTTCCTCTCTGGTGTCTCACACAGAGTCCTGAAAAACGACGTCCTGGACCTGCCGCCAAAGCTCTTTACGAAACGCTATTTCGACATGACGCCAAAGCAGTCGAGCATGTACAACCAGCTCCGTGATGAGTTGAAACTGGAGCTAGAGAATGGGCTGGTGATCGATGGGACAATGGCCATTGTCCGGCTGCTCCGGCTGCAACAGATAACGTGTGGCTATGCCGTTGCCGATAGCGATGAGCCGATCGAGATGTGCGACACGAAAAACCCGCGCTTGGAGGCGGCAGTCGATTTCTTTTCTGGGCTCAATCACCAAGCCATCATATGGGCTCGTTTTCAACACGACGTGACCCAGCTGGTAGAGGCTTTGGGGAAAGACGCGGTCCGGTACGATGGCCAGGTCGATGATGACACTTGCGCCCGGAATAAACAGGCTTTCAATGCAGGGGATGTGCAGTACTTCGTGGCGAACCCAGCTAAGGGCGCGGAGGGCTTGACGCTGAACAAA
>PIVT01000540.1 GCA_003353845.1 Pseudomonadota bacterium
CTGGCGTATCCCATTCTCAAATGAGGATAAACGATTCAACCCGGATGAGCGGATCGTTTACCGGGACGGGTACGACAAAACCAATGCTACCCAGTTGGAGGAACTCCAATTCCCAGGGGTTACGAACGCCGATCACACATGGAAAGCGGGGATGTTCAACCTGTCCTTGCTGGTCCAACGCCCCGAACGCTGGAGCGTAACCCAGGATTTCGAGTATTTGGTCGCTGCCCAGGGCGAGCGCATTGATCTTGCACACGATGTGATGCTTGTTGGGCTGGGCTATGGCCGGATAAAGGCATTGACCACGGACGGAAGCGGAAACGTGACCGCGATCGAGGTGGACGAAGAATTGGTGATGGAGTCGGACGTGACTTATGGGTTGCGTGTTCGGCGGGATGTTGATGGTGATGTTATGCTGTCCGTGCCGCTTGTCACCTCGGTCGGGACAAACCTCATTGTCATCCCTTCGACCGTGGTCCCGGCGGCAAGTGCACCGGGGGTGGGTGATTCCTTTTCATTCGGGGTGCTGGGGGGCGAGGTTGAGGACGCTCTTGTTTTGAGGATCGTTCCGCAAACCGACATCTCCGCACGGGTCACCTTCATTCCGTATCGCGAGGTCGTTTACGATTCCGATCAAGGCTCTATCCCGGAGCACATTCCGAAGATCACCGCTCGCGGGCGGCTCCCGGCAGTGGAAATTCAGGACATCATTACCGATGAGAGCGTCCTGGAGCGAGGCGCGTCCGATGTGGCTTTGGTCATGGCGGAAATCCGTGTGAGGCCAGTCCCGGAAAACGAGAACTCAGCATTCCTTGAAGTTCAGCATCGTTTCACGGGAACCGGGGAGGAATATTACAACGCGGATTTAGCGTTCCGCGAGGGCAGCGTGGTCCGGATTCGGGGTCTGGCATCCAAGGAAGTCTGGGATTTCCGGGTCCGGTGGAATGATGAGAATAAACTGCC
>PIVT01000541.1 GCA_003353845.1 Pseudomonadota bacterium
CGTTGAGGTCAGCGGGAGGGTCGCCCCTCCCACTGCCCCTCCAGAACGGGGCGTGAGAGTTTCCCTTCACACCGCTCCTCAGTTGATTGGCTGTTGTCATCAGCACTTTACAGCGTGTACCCCGCTGTTTGGCTCGATAGATGCGCTTTTGCAGGCGGAATATATTCCGTTGGTATTTCTTCCAGGGAATGTTCTTCCAAACTTCACTCGCTCCTATTGACGGTGTCATAAGCTCTTTCCTGCTCCTGTACCTCTATCTTCCATTCAACCGGACCCACGTCAGCCTATCCTTCGCGTTACCAAAGGCTTTTGCTTTTTGGGTCATCCTACTCCCTTTTGCTTGCGGATGGTTTCCTGCTCAACTCTTGAGAGCTTTCGGGGAGTTACTCCGTTCCGAATGTCCATTTTCCGTGTCCTTAGGCCGATACTGTACGCCGGGGTTGTTTCGTGTGAACTCCAAGTGTAACCTGACCACTTGGCCTCAACCCTTGTTCTTTTGAACCCTGCCCTATTCTTCCGAATTAGCCGACGTTGGCAGGTTCTACTTCACGACGCTTCAACCATATCTTCATTCATCGTTGGCCTTAGCCACTTGCTCGGCAAAGTCACTGCATTCGGCTTGCAGCTTATCACCTTTTCCCCCTTGCTCCTGACGTTTGATGACCATTCTCTCGCCATAGGGGGATGCTATCTCCTGTTCACTTAGGAGGTTGGAGTTGATTTGTACCTCTTTGTTTTTGGGTACTATCTCACCAACATAGACATTCAGTTGTCAAAGAACTTTCATTTGTTCTTTGCCGCCCATCCCCCGTATTTGATACGGTTTCGGGCGAACGGGTCGCACGTTGAGGTCAGCGGGAGGGTCGCCCCTCCCACTGCCCCTCCAGAACGGGGCGTGAGAGTTTCCCTTCACACCGCTCCTCAGTTGATTGGCTGTTGTCATCAGCACTTTACAGCGTGTA
>PIVT01000542.1 GCA_003353845.1 Pseudomonadota bacterium
TGAAGTAGCGAAGCGCCACGGCGCTGATCTCGGCCATGGTCAGGGCTTGCACCTCGCCGCCGTTGGACTTGAGCTTCGCCAGAGCCGCTGGCGCCTTGTCGATGAGGGTGGCCTTCGCTGCCATGCCCTTTGCCTGCGTCGCGGAGGCGCTTATTGCTGCGATCTCGGCGATGGACGCGGCAACCTAAAGACGGGCGCGGAGCCTCTTGATGCGCTTCGGGTCATTGGCAAAACCGCAAGACGAGTGGACTTCGCCGACAGCATCGAGCTTGCGCCTAGCCAGCTTGGTTTTCGCGCCTTCTCCGTGCGTCTCCCGGAGAATCTGCCCCGCGCTGAAGTCCTCGGCTGTGGGGTTGAGGATCGCGGTCGCCTGGTCCCTCCGCCTTTTGGGTGGCATGGGCTGGCTACGGCTGCGGTCGGGGAGTTTGAGGACAACGTTGAGGGCTCTCGTCCCGACGAGGCGCGCCGAAACTCTCAAACGGCATCACAGTGCTTTCGTCTCATAAATGATGATCGCAAGAGTGCAACTCATCGATTCGAAGCCTAAAGCAGAGGGAGCCTACCACCACGTCGACGAGTGCAACGACTTCTCCCTGGTAAAATCCCACCTGTAAACACAGTGTTACAGGGAAAAGTTTACCGTCTCTTAATATAGACCCCCTATAATGACGGCCATAGGACGGCGACCCAATCAAGATGCTCGAACTCGCCATCAAGTTGTCCAAAAAAAAAGTTTGCAATTTTGTCGTGTGTAGAATTCATATATGATTCCATATACGAAAACAGAAGTTTGGTAGAAACGAATAGGTGTACTGTAGAGTTTTTTGAAGTTTAACCGTCTCTTAAACGGACCCCCCTTCTACGGTGTGTTTCTACTTGGGGAAAGGGAAGATCCCCGATCTCTGAGTCAGTTGCACTTCCGGTCCAAAACCCACGAGCGAGTGGGCAGCGGTCATTGGCT
>PIVT01000544.1 GCA_003353845.1 Pseudomonadota bacterium
TAGATCTGTTCTAATTCTACTCTCCGGCCCAAAAGCAAAAAAAAAAGAAGAGCAGCTGAGCTGGACGGCCGGCGAGCAAGGAGGCAGCGCGGGAGGCGGGGGCGGCTCAAGACTACTTCGGCGCGGCCCCATCATCACCATCGAGACCATCGGAACTTTTCGCGGAGCCGCGGTCCGCTCATGGTGGAGTAGCAGATGGAGAACCTCCAACTAGCCGTTAGAATAACATTTGGTGCCGTGCCGTGTGGCAGCGCGCGCGTGAACCGGTTCCCATTCGCATCGCCTAGCTAGCTAGGCTCAATCGTTCCAGTTGCCTGAACATGGGCCGCAATTATTTTGGTCGTTGAAACCCTCCGAGGAACTCGAAGTGGTGGCGAGGGAAGTGGCGGCGAGGGAAGAAGCCGCGCGAGAACGTGAGCAAGGTGGGCGAATCGGAGGGATGCGCGGCGACGATGGAACGGGAACGGGAACAGGAGCGCGAGAAACAAGCGGCCCTCGCCACGACGCTGCTCTAAATTTTCGCGTTCATCACAACGACCATCCAGACCGGCTCGCCCACGATAGCTGGTGTTGTTGTAGGGCCAGCATGGGCCGCCGTCAATTTCGCGATCACGTCCGCCAACTCCGTGATCACAGCGTCGACGGCGCTGTTTCTAATCGAAGAATTGGCGCCGTCGCTCTGCCAGGCCGCAAGGGAGGCACGGTTTACCATGTTGAGAGTCCTATGCTACGCTTACCTGGACCTTGGGCTCAGACTCCGTGAATTCTTCAATTTCGAACTCATCATCATGGACCTGTGCCTGAGGTGTCTCTATCTAGGAATGGTGCTTCTCACGAATCCAGGCTGCGCGTGGGCGCTCGCGCGGCGGACGGCTCGATGCACGTGCTACGCAGCAGCATTCGGCTTGTGGTCTTTCCCGTACTGGGCGTGGAGTGCTTCAGACGTCTTGTGGTGCGCCG
>PIVT01000160.1 GCA_003353845.1 Pseudomonadota bacterium
CGGGTTGTTTCGACTGGATTCTCGTAGAAGCCGACGGCTCGGCCCGACGCCCTCTCAAAGCACCTGCGGAACACGAACCGGTCATTCCTGCCAACAGCACCATACTGATCGCAGTGGCAGGCTTGGAGGTGCTCGGTTGCCCCTTGTCCGAGGACATCGTCTTTCGCTCCAACCTTGCCGGAGCCTTGATGGAAATTTCTTTGGGTGAGACCATCACCGAGGCTGCCATGGTCAACCTCTTTAACCATCCCCTCGGTGCGTTTAAAGGCGCACCAGATCAGGCACGCCGCTTCATTTTTCTCAACAAGGCCGACGATTTAAAACGACGCGAAGCTGCGGCTCGGATCGCTGCGCTGCTTCATCAAAATCCTCAGCCGGTCGCCGAATACCTGCTCGTTGGTCAGGCGCTTAACGGGGTCAAGGTTCACGCTGAATATCCCTTGATGCTCACACCATGAAGCACTCACCCAAAGTCACCGGGATCATCCTGGCAGCAGGTGCAAGTTCCCGTATGGGCAGAACCAAACAGCTGCTCCCTTTCCGCGGACAGACTATTCTGGAATGCGTGGTCGACAACGCCCTGGCCTCATCCCTGCACCGGGTCGTCGCCGTCCTTGGTCACGAGTCTGAAACCATTGAACCGCTACTGGCAAGCAAAGATGTAGCAGTCATCCATAACCCCCACTACGAGAAAGGGCAGAGTTCTTCAATCAAGATTGGTCTGCACGCGCTTACAGAGGAGGTTGACGCCGTCCTTTTCATTCTCGGTGACCAGCCGCTCGTCACCCCGGAGATCATCAACCTGATTCTAACTGCCTACGAAACATCTCCCAGCCCTGTCGTTCTACCCTTTTTCAATGGGAAACGCGGTAACCCTGCCCTGTTCAGCCGAGAAACCTTTCCCCGTCTCGCGGCGCTCAAGGAAGACTGCGGCGCCCGCCCCCTCTTTGAGGAGTATGCAGAACGCATTCTCAAGGTGCCCGTATCCGATACCGCTATCCACTTTGACATCGACACGGAAGAGGATTACCGCAAGCTCCTGCTTTTGTGAGTAATCACCCTCTGACTCGAGTCAAAACAGCAAAAAGTCTGTGTGAACCACCGATAGGTATGGCACCAGGGGGATATGTCAGGGATGGGGAGCTATTATCCGGGAATGGCCTGTCAATCGGCATTGAAAATTGACCCACCATCGGCGTCCAATTTTGACCCACCCCAGAGGGTTAATTTGGGCCGTTGTTCCTTGTCTTGATTCTCCAGCTTTCATTCCCTGTTTCGATAATCTCACAGTGGTGAGTCACCCGGTCGAGTAAGGCCGTGGTCATCTTGCTGTCACTGAAGACCTGAGGCCACTCACCGAAGGTCAGATTGGTCGTGATTAGTAGTGAGGTTTGCTCGTAGAGCTTTGAGATAAGATGAAACAGAAGTTGTCCGCCACTTTTGGAGAACGGCAAGTAGCCGAGTTCATCCAGGATCACCAAGTCGAGTCGAGCCAATCTGGCCGCGAGTCTTCCGCCATGGCCAACGAGCTTTTCCTGCTCAAGTTGATTCACCAAGTCAACCAGGTTAAAGAAGCGGCAACGTTTACCAGTACGGATTACCTGTCGAGCAATGGCAATCGCCAAATGCGTCTTGCCGGTGCCGGTACCACCGACCAGGATAATGTTGCTCTGCGCGGCCAGAAACTGACCTTCGTAAAGGGTTAGAACCTGTGTTTCGTCGACTGGCGATGTACTGAAGTCAAACTGGTCCAGGTCCTTGGCGACAGGGAACCTGGCTTGGCCCATACGATATCTGATACTTCGGGCTTGCCGTTCGGCCAGTTCAGCTTTGAGTAGTTCCAGAAGGACTTTCTCCGGGATCGCCCTTTGCCTGGTCCCGGCCACCAACACCTCGTCAAGAACGCTCTTCATGCCATGCAGTTTCAGTTCCTTTAACATCTCCAGAAGTTGCTCACGAAGCATGGTCACCTCCATTCAGAAGACGATCATAGCGGCGACAGTCGGCTTGAGGTGGCAGCCTTAGTTTGGGCAGGTGCGCCGGTGTCTGACAGGTGGACGTTGATGCTGGTTCATTTGCACGAGAGAGAAGATTCAAGACCAAGTCACGGCTGACCGTTTTAGCGGCAAGGGCTTCTGCGCAAGCCTGTTCGACTGCCATCAAACCATAAACAGGGACGGCTGAGAGAATGCCGACGAATTGCCGGTCACCATCAGGGCGACGACTCAGTTGCTCACGAGTCTTCTGCAACGACAGTGGTAAATCCCAGTCGATAAAGGGCGTTCCGTTACGCAAGGCTCCCGGTTTCTGTTTAAGCACGTCGAGATAGTGCCACGGCTCAAAGAGCGTCTTGTCTCGACCATACTGGCGACGGTGCAAGCCAATCTGTTTGCCATTATGGATCAGGGCGATGCGGTTCGCATAAGCCCTGACCGTAACAACCTTGCCGACACAACTGGCTTCTACGCTGTAGCGGTTGCGGTCGAAGTTGACCAGAGAGGTCGGCGTCACTCTGGCTGTGTTCTCTTGGTAAGCATCGAACAATACCGGGGTTTGGATCAGGAACTCTTGTTCCTTGGTGGCCACTTGAGCAACGGTCTGGTCTGTGAACTCTGGATGCTTGCGGGTTGCTGCCATCGACCGGCATTCTTCTTTAAGCCACTGATTCAACTCAGCCAGATCTTCGAACTTACGACGTTTGCCAAAGATCTTTTGCCGGACAACACCGACCTGACGCTCAACTTGCCCTTTCTCCCAGCCAGCAGCCGGAGTGCAGGCCACCGGCTCAAACAGGTAATGGGATGCTAACACCTGAAAGCGCCGATTAAAGATCCGCTCTTTGCCCAACAAGACCTTGCTGACCACCGTCTTCAGGTTGTCATAAATCCCTTTGCGACAAGCCCCGCCGTAAAACTCAAATGCTTGTACGTGAGCATCCAGAACCATCTCAAGACTCTCGCGCATATAGGCCACGCAAAAGGGTGCACGGCTGTGGCAGAGCCGGAAATGCGCCAGCTTGATCTTGACGTTGTTGCCGCCCAACTCAATCTGCTCATAGCTCCAGTCGAACTGAAACGCCTCGCCTGGGGCAAAGGTCAACGGAACAAACGCCTTGCCAAGGCCCTTGGCCTGTCCACGCCAGTTAGCAACGAAGCGCCGAACCGTGTCGTAACCGCCAGCAAATCCGTCACGCTGCAACATCTCGAACAGTAACAACGCTGTGCGCCGCTGTTTCGGGGGCTTGTCTTGATCCTCTTGCAGTGCCTGGGTCAGTTGCTCTTTGTAGGGCTCAAGCTTGGGGCGGGGTTGGCTCTTGCGCTCGTAGTGCTGCTCCGTGACATCAGAGCGAACGATCTTCCTGACGGTATTCCGAGACAGGTTCATATCCCGGGCAATCTCACGAATGGGCTTCTTGTCCCGGTGATAGGCTCGTCGAATCTTAGCAATGGTTTCCACAATCAGCATCTCCTTAAAAGGCTCCTCTCCCTGATAAATTCAGAGAGCTTGGAGGATATGCTGAGGTGGGTCAATTTTGGACGCCGATTACCCCCGTAAGTGGGTCATTTTTGCATGCCGATCAACAGCATTGCAGAGTTGAACGGACTGAGGCACAGGTTGCTTCCTGTAAAATTAAGCTCTTCATGACAGTAAAGATGTTGGCGTCTATTGATAACATTTACAATTGCCTCTATGGGTGCTTCTCTGTATCCCGGGCCGTCATCTGTACTGTCGAAAAGGTGCTTTTCCTCCGGTGTGTCAGGCAGGTTTGCCTTACTGTTTGTTCTCACATAAGCAGTAAGTACTTCCATTATAGGCCAGTAGTCCTTTTCTGAGTCTTTAGCTATCCGTTCTAACGCATAGATGCCACCTAGTGTTATCTCAAGCTTCTCAGACCCAAGCTGATCAATTGCACGTGTGAATCTCTCTGTAATCT
>PIVT01000071.1 GCA_003353845.1 Pseudomonadota bacterium
GGTGGTGTTGGGTATGTGATCGGGCTCTGTACCGGCGCGCATGATACGGGGGCCTGTTTAATCGAGATAACGGAGGAGGGTGGACCGCTCATCATCGCCAATTATGAGGAGGACCGGATTCAGGGGACGAAGGGCATGTCCGGATTTCCAACAGGTTCGGTTGAGGCGTTGAGAAAGAAGTACCAGGAGAGAAGTCTAAAGCCTGGAGATTTGTTGTGTGTGGTCGTTACCTACGACTACTGCGTATTGATAGCGGAATGCATTGCGTCCTGGGCAGGGGAGACACCAGCGAATCTTTCTTTGCTGAGAGATGTAGCGATGAAGCGGGATGCGAAAGTGATGTTCAAAGGATTTCACACAGCTCACGAGTTTCAAAAGCATTGGGGTTGTGAGGAGCTGCTTCCGGTAATTGGTGTGCCGCACCATGACGCTCACGCGTGGTTGTCGTATGGTGCCAGTCCTTTCGCAGGTAGGGAGAAGCCGACGTTAGTCGTTGTGATAGATGCGATGGGTGACAAGAGCTCCATTAGTATTTATGTGGCCCATGGCGAGAGCGTGAACCGGGTGTACGAAAACGAATCGCTGTGGGATTCGTTGGGGTTCTTTTATGCGATTATGAGTTCCGCGCTTGGTGGATGGCCTATGGGTAGCGGTGAGGGGCGCTGCATGGGAGCCGCTGCATGGGGAGATGTGGATAGGGGTACGAACCACTATTACCAGTACTTGCGAGAGATGTTCAGGTATGAGGTTGGTGGTGGAATCTCACTCAATCGGAAGATGGTGAATTGGCACAGGGGAGGATTTACGGAACCGTTCTCAAGAGGAATGAAAAAAGTGTTCGGGGAACCGCTTCGCCCGATGGACTACTGGGATCCGGAGAAGATCTTAGATTTCGAAGAAGGCAGTGTGGATGTAGAACTGCAAGCTCGGTTGGATAAGGTCGCGGCCGTGCAGTTGGTGTTTGAGGATGCAGTCTCACACGTTGTTGGGAGTTGGATACGGAAAGTGCGAACCGATCAGGTGGTCTTTACGGGCGGGGGGTCCTTGAATTGTCTCGCCAATGGAAGAATGCACGAGCAGTTTGGAGAGGACTTTTTCCGAAATGAGATGGGTTACGAGTCTACGGGATTAAAGATGTGGATACCGTCCTTCCCAGGAGATGCCGGCGTACAGATAGGCGCAGCGTACACCTTTGGCGTACAAAACGGGGCGGCCTTTAGTAACCCGGTGCCGAATCCTTACCAGTCGGGCAGAGGTGTTACGGGACAAGAATTAAGAGATGTACTGGAGAGCCATGAGGGGTTTCGGTGTAAGCGGCTCGGGCATGTAAGGGAATCAAAGGGTCGGGAGGCTGTCGGGGAGCTGGTGGCAAGAATGTTGGAGCAGGGGGTTGTGACCGGCTTGTTCCAGGGGGCCGCGGAATTGGGACTGAGGTCGCTGGGGCATCGCTCGATCTTGGCCAATGCCTTTGACGAGGCATCGAGAGAGAAGCTAAACCGGTACGTGAAGAAACGGGAGATGTTTCGGCCGTTTGCGCCGATGCTGACGAGCGAGGCGTTGGAAGAGTTTTTCGAGGTGCCGTCCGGGATTCGGGAAGAGGGATATGAAGCGTTGCGATACATGGGCGTGGCGCTCAATGCAAAGGGTGACACGCTGAAAAGAATCCCCTCGGTTTGTAACCGCGATGGCACGGCAAGGGTGCAGGTCGTCCGGGATCGCGACGACCCGGTCTCGCATGCGATTCTCAAGGCGGTAGGACGACGATTGGGATCCGAAGTTGTGCTCAACACATCGCTAAACGTGGGCACACCCATCGCGCTTACGATCAAGCAGGCGCTATCGACAATGAAGCGCGCTGCGGGTTGGCTGATTCTGGTGGTGATCTGTGAGGATGGCGAAGCCTTCCTGATCTGGAGGAAGCAAGTCCTTGGGTTGGATGCGGTGCCAGTGGACCCGGAGGTTGTGCTCAACGCATGGGCTGAAGGTTGAAACGAATCAGATCAATGGAGTCTTCGGCCAGGGTGCTGACCCATTCCCATCGGCCTTCTTGTAAGACTCATACCTGTTAGTCGAATATTTAGAGGGATTTGGCGCGTTCTGAGCCCGGCGCAGGGAGCCGTTAGGTGGCAAATCGGCACTGTGCGAGACTTTTTCATTCGGTTGGGGCGACACTCCTGTCATACTGCTTGGATTCCAATTTCAGGAGGTCCCAAAATGAGGACGATTTCTACGACAGTTGTAGCCTTTGCCTTTGCCTTCGCGGGAACAGCCACTGCTGACCCGCAGGGCCTGGCGTTCCAAGAGATGGCTGTAAAGGTCCGCGTCGCAACGCTGAGCGAGACGGAAAAAAACCGCGAGCAGCAGCTGAGAATTAGGTCGCACCTGGCCTTAGCTGAAGCCAGTAACGGAATCTCTCCCGAGGTCAACGACATCTCGATTCGCCATGAACTCGCTGGAATAGATGATCCTATTTGGCTCGAGATAGTCGAACCTATTTGGCTCGAGATAGAGGACCCTCAGTGGCTTGGTGAAGGACACGACCCGCAGTGGATCGAAATCCATGACCCTGAGTGGATCGAAGCACACGAGCCTCAATGGCTCGAAGGATACAACCCTATATGGGTTGAAGGGGAAGATCCTATCTGGCTTGAGATCAGTGTGGCGGCTGGCACCCTGAAGCAGACAAAGGGCGGTGCCTGGAAACTCCCAAAACCAACCGAGGCTTTGTTACCTAAGGGGGTCAAAATAGTGCTGCGCAACACACAGGGGAAAACCCTCTACGACTACTCGGAGGAGATCACCTCGCTCAAGATCTCGCTTAACGAAGGGGATGGGGGCTGGGTTCTGGCGGTAGGGGCAACGGCCATCTTCGAAAAGCTGAACATCAACTTCTTCCCCTTCGGCACTGCTCGACTGACGGAGATTACCATTGGAGAAAATTTCGGAACGGTGGAACGCGAGGGTCTGAGGTGGGTCGGGGGCTACGATTCTTCGGGAGCTAACTAGAATTCGTATACATAAATGAGAAGCAGGCCAACTCCATCTGAATCGACGCCGTTGATTTGAATCGCTCCAGGTTTGCCGGGGCTTGTTCACTCGCATAGTACATTTCTACTTTGTTCTGACATTAATGGCCCATTGTTTTACCTATCCTCTCTTTTGAGCTGGTGGGATACGGTGCTAAACAGCGAGCGCCGAAAAGAATGCTGAAGAAATAGAAATCGACACGAGGGTTCAACCTTCACCGAATCCACCGGGTTGCTGCTCCCTGTGTATATTTATGGCCAAGCATTTGAACGAATCGGCTAGATAGGTTAGGTGTGCCGATCCCAATGCGGAAATCTTGGTAAAAATTCACCACAATCAAACTCTGCAAATTCTTGTAACCAGGTAACCTAGCGATATCCAAGTGGAAATATTTTGACACTAGTGGTATGGAAATTGCAATGGCATAGTAAAAATACGCGAATGTGTAGACTGCTGAGAGGCATGCCATTTCAACATCAGGTCAAAAGGTAGTAGCAACGAGAGATGCGGTAGCGACGTTATAGAGCCCTAGGGGAATTGGGGCGCAAGATTAAGGGGAGCAGCAACAATGGTTGATTGCAATCATAGCTGTCGGAAACTTCTATTTCCGATATTCAAGAGTTCACTCACGTACCTCCTGGCGGCGCTGCTCTGCAGTGTTGTGCTGGTCAATAAGGCACAGGCCGCCGAAGTCTTGGGTATTCAAGTCATCAATAAAACCCAGGCGGCTTGGAGTGCATCGGCGACGACACCGGCCTCTTTCCCGCTGGGAACGACCTACACGGATACCAGCACTACAAATGACTTGGCCTATGAGGCCAATGGGTTGGCCGAGCATGGTTCCGATCTAACGGGATCCAATACGGCTCTTACCTTTGATTCTCGATTTACGGGTAGCGCGATTACCCAGTCCGCTTGGGGTGACGTGGGTTGGCATCACCCCAAATTTATGTTTGATGTGAATGTGAGTATCGGCGCCGATGAGAATGAGGACTGGGAACTCGATCTCAGTGCAGTGCGCAGTGGTGCAGGGAGTACGACCTATGGGGGCTCTGGTTCGAACGCGGTGAATATTGGCGCTGCCACTGCCAGCGTGGCCATCAATTATGTGGCCGCAAGCTTGGACAGTGGTGACCTGACGCTAGGCACCGACCAACCTTCCCTGACGGCAGCGGACTCGCCTGTGTACGACGTGGCTTCGGGTGTTCTTAGTGGTACCGGCCCGGCAACAGTGACCGTTTCCTACTCCATGATTGTTGGGGTGGGGGCCGTTGGTGTGATTCCCAGTACCGCGTATAGAATGGAAGCCGCCTTTCGCATGGGTCTTGGCAGCACGATTGCTGAGTTGGGTCGCTACCCTGGGAACCTGAGTAACTCCTGGTACAAGCAAAGTGGTGAACAAGGTAGTCGCACCGACTCTGCCGACGGACTGTTCATTAGCGGTACGCTTCTGGATGTCGACGCCGATGGCATTGCAGCCGATATTGATAACTGTCCGAATGCGTACAACGATGATCAATTAGATACTGATGGCGATGGGGTGGGTGATGCGTGCGCGGGTCCACCGGCAGCCGATGGTGCTGAAATTCTTGCTGTTGATGCCCGCAACCGAACCACGGGCGCCTGGGGTGACGATACGGATCTCGATCCCGATGTTCTCCGCTTCCGCACGAGCTACATCGACGACAACGTCGCCTTGCTGCTCGAATGGCATCCCGACGGCATAAATGAGTATGCATCGGGTGCCGATGCTCCTGTGTTTACGCCAGGGCCGCTGGGTGATTTCTCAGCACGCTTTACGGCCGTGGCCGCGACAGAATCTTCGGATGGCGAGTTGGGAAAGATCAGTCCCCACTATGTTTATGAAGTAGATGTGATCATCGGGGCGGCTGAGAACGAGTACTGGGAGATGAGGCTTACGGCGCAGCGCAAAGGGGCTTCCGGTGGGAGCTTATCCAGTGTGAGCTACGTGAGTATCGGTGAAGCCACACCCACCTTGATGGTGAATTACGACGCTGCCAGTTTGGTGAGCGGTGATCTTACCTTGCTGGACCTGGGTTCTCAAAACGGTAGTAATTTCCCCGTGGAGCAGGGGGCCGTGGGTGTTGTGAGTGGTGTTGGTCCGGCGTCGATCACCTTGCGCTACGTGATGGATATATCTGTGAAGACCTGGGGTCTTCTCACTCGCCTTCCGGATGAGATTCAGAACGACGCTGCCTGGCGCATGGGGTTGGCGACCACCCAACCGAATTTGAATTTTGGACTCTATCCAGGGAGTGGCTCACGCACCATGGCCGACGACGGTCTCTTTATAAGCGGAGAACTTCTGAACGTCGATCCCGATGGCGACGGTCTGACGAATAACGTCGACAACTGCCCCTTGAATCTCAATGCCCTTCAAGAAGATAGCGACGGCGATGGAGTTGGAGATGCTTGCGACAATTGTTTAGACGATGTCAACCCATACGGTGTGGATACAGACAATGATGGCTTTCCGGATCAACCGGATATGGATGGTGATGGCTTGGGTGATGCCTGCGACGTGTGTAACGGACCCGAGGGCCAGGTGGGAACCTGGGAAGTGACCTACGACATCTCGAATAAAGAGCTCAATCCCAACTGGTGGGAAGCGGAAGTTTTTGGCAACGCCTCGACGGGAAGTCTGTTGAATATTCGCAAAACCCCATTGGGCGCGGGTAACCGCGATCCCGGACCCATTGGGGGTAACTCCGACGGCTCGTGGGGCTGGACCGCTGGACCGGGTGGCACTGCAGTGGATCCCAGCAATAGCTGTGATGTCCTTAGGCTTGGGGTGCCTATAGAAGACTGCAATCTCGACGATTGGACCCCGGATCCAGCCGGACAACCTTCGACGCTAACTCTGATCTTCCAGGATGATGGCAGTCACAACGCCATTAATACCAGTGATTCTCCGGTGGCGATGACAGATTTCCGCATGTCCATGTACTTCGCCGCAGGAAGTCCCTCTGCCGCATTTGTATACACTCACTTTGACTACACCGCCGCTGACGGTCCTTCGGGTCCGGCTATTGGAAGGTTAAACAGCACGACGGTGGACTGGGCTACCAACTTGCCGGATTACCACACGGTCGGCTGGATGCACTGCGCAGGTGGGTTTTGTGATTTGGGTGGGTTCTTTTCGGATGTAACCTATTACAAGGACTTTCTCCTTGAACACCCCGGTGGAGAGATGGGTATGCGCTTGAACGCCTTCGTCTTTACCGGCGATCTGGAGTTTGGTGACACACCCTCCAGCTTCACCATGGCAGAATCGATGTCGCCCAACCCACCGGCCCCAACGGAACCCACGACGGATTCCGAAACCTTCGTGTTCTTGAGGGGCTTAGAGACGAGCCGTGTGTACATCCCACCCTCGGGCACTGACGATGAGGATAACGACTCGGTTTTGTGCGAGGTGGACAATTGTTACAACGTGCCGAACCCGGGCCAAGAAGACATCAACGGTGACGGCTTCGGCGATGTGTGTCAGCCCAACAATAGTGACACCGACGGATGGCCCGACGATCAAGACAACTGCGTCTTGGATTACAACCCCGATCAGCTGAATTCTGATACCGACGAGTGGGGTGATGCCTGTGATAACTGCGATCTCATCGACAACCCTCTCCAAGAGGATGCCAACGGTGATGGTCAAGGGGACGCTTGTCAGAAACGTGATCGCGACGACGATGGCTGGCCCAATGTCGAAGACAATTGTGGTGATGATTACAACAACGACCAGGCCGACATGGACTGCGATGACATTGGTGATGTCTGTGATCTCGATAACACGACGCCCTGGACTGATGGTGACGGCGATGGCGTATGTGATTTATATGACATGTGTGACGGTAACGATGCCACGGGTGATACTGATGCCGACGGTATTTGTGGTGACATTGATGTCTGTCTTGGGGATGACTCCAGGGGCGATAGTGACCTCGATGGTGTGTGTGACGATATTGACATCTGTAACGGAGATGATGCTACAGGCGATACCGACTTCGATGGTGTGTGCGATGACCTCGATCCATGTCCATTAGATAACCCTGATGATGCAGATCTCGATGGTGTGTGCGAGTCTGACGACTTATGTGTGGGCGACGACGCCACGGGCGATACCGATGGAGATGGCGTGTGCGATGACATTGATCCTTGTCCTGTCGACAATCCCGATGATACCGACGGTGACGGCGTGTGTAATGTCGACGATCTGTGTGATGGCAACGACGGGTTGGATGCGGAAGGCAATGGCATAGTGGATTGTCTGGAACTCTATTGCCTGGTTGGAGCCGATGGTATTGATCAGGAGAATGTTAAAACTGTTCCTTGGGAAGGGGGTTTCTCGGTGCTAGACCTGTCAGCCCTCGGCCAATCATTCACACCCCAGCAGCCGAAGTTACGCGCCATTCGTTTCTGGCTCAATGATTTGGATTCCAGCTTTCCCAACGACCCCATGCACATCATTTTACATGAAGGTGATGGCCTGATGGGTACGGCCCTACCGGTTGCGACGAGTGTCGATGTTACGCCATTTGAGCACTTCTTCAGCCGCGGACTCGTTCGATTCGACTTCCCGACAGATGTCGATGTCGAAGTCGGCAGTAAGTACACGTTTGAATTGGTCGTACCGAATGCGCGTGCGGGCCCGAGTTTTAATATAATGGGGCAACAATACCCTGATGGTCGCGGAATCACCGAGGATACGCGGTCCTTTGCTAGCTGGGACTTTGGCTTTGAAACCATCTATGTACGTGAAGACCAGACCCGTGGTGGAGATGCGGATCTGGACACGGTGTGTGACGACGTGGACCAGTGTGAGGGTGAGGATGTCGACGCGGATGGAAACTGGATCGTGGACTGTCTGCAAACCTGCGCACTATTTGACGACGACGACGGCGATAACGTGTGTAATGTGACGGATGTCTGTCCCGGCCTCGACGACAGCGTGGATGAGGAAGGCAACGGCGTTCCCGATTGCCTGGAACTCGATTGCCTGGTTGGTCTCGAGGCTGGAGTTGATCAGACGAATGTGAACACCACTCCTTGGAACATCCCGGCGGTGGATCTGTTACCATTCCTCGGCCAAACTTTTAAACCCCAACAGCCGAAGTTGCGCGCCATTAGCTTTTGGCTCAATGATTTGGATCCCGGTTTACCAAACGCCCCCATCCATATCGTATTGCGTCGATATGTCCACGGGGCCCCGATCCTTGCAACGAGTGTCGACGTGGCGCCCTTCGATGGTGGTTTTAGCTCCGGACTCGTGCGATTCGACTTCCCGGAAGATGTTGAGGTTATGCCCGGATGGACGTACTTGTTTGAAGTCATCGCATCGAATGCGCGTGCGGGCGTAAGCGAATGGGGGGCGGGAGAGGCCTATCCTGATGGTGGTGGAGCCCGCGTAACCAATCCGGGGACCACCGGGAACTGGAAGACCGAGTTCGACTTTGGTTTTGAAACCATCTATGCAAGCGAAGACCAGACACGAGGTGGAGATACGGATCTGGACACCGTTTGCGATGACGTGGACTTATGCCCCGGCATCTACAGTGCCGACAACACCGACACCAACCTTGATGGCATCGGCGACGCTTGTCAGTGTGGGGATATCAACGGTGATGGTTCCAGCAATAACGATGATGTCACGGAGATCCTCTTGGCCCTTTGGGGTTACGGAGCGGATACCCAGCCCGATAACAACTGGGCCCTCTGTGACGTCACTGGCGACGGCGAGTGCAACAATGACGACGTCACTGAGATCTTGTTACCGCTCTGGGGTTATGCGGCCTACAGCATGCCCGGAGTCCGCTGGGTTTGCCCAGAGGATTCCAATCCACCTCGGGGATTACCGTAGCGGAGAGCACTGAACCTAGGTTGTAAGCGAGGAGCCGAAATTGGGGGAAGCCACTGATGGAGTTTTGGCGACTTTGTCAGTCGTGGCCGTGCACGGTTCAGCCTGATTGTGCCGTGGAATGGCTTTTCGTGGCAAGGGTGAAACAGAACGTCGATCCGTGCCCTAAGCCTTCCGACTCGACCCAGATGCGTCCGCCATGCACCTCGACAATCCGCTTGGCCAATGACAAACCGATTCCGGACCCTTCTACTCTCGGGTCGTTCGGCTCCAGCTGATCGAACAGCCCGAAGATTCTTTGATGGTAGCGGGGATTGATTCCGATTCCGTTGTCGTGAACGTAGACGATGGTCTCATCGCCGTCGTCTCGTGAACCGATTTCGACCCGTGGCGAAGATTGGTCTCCCATGTACTTCACCGCGTTGTCGATTAGGTTCTGCAGGACTTCCCTCAGTCGAAGCCGATCACCGAAGACTACGGGTAAGTCAGGGGAGATCTCGACTTGTACTCCGTTCTTCTTAGCTTGTCCGTGAACGAGCTCAAGCGTCTCGCGGGTCAATTCTTCCAGTGGCACGTCCTCCGACGGGTTGACTAATCGACCGATCCGCGAGAGCTCTAACAGGTCGCTGAGTAAATGGTCCATTTTGCGAGTCGCGTTGTCGACAAGGGATAGGTTGTTCTCAAGATGTTTGGAGTTCCCTTCGGCCAGATCTTTGCGCAGCATCCCGACGAACCCGTTGATGGTAATCAGCGGGCTCTTCAAGTCGTGGGAGACGGTGTAGGTGAACTGCTCCAGTTCGGTGTTCTGCGTTTCTAGTTTGGCAATCAGTCGCTCCCGCTCCTGTTCCGCTCTTTTTCGCTCGTTGATGTCGACGGATACGACCATGATGTAATCAAGTTGACCTTCATCATCATTAACGGGTACGAGAGTCGACTCAAACCACAGCTCGTTGCCTTTGGTATCAACCAAAGCACCTTCTTGTGTAATGATTTCGCCGCCTTGTTTAACTTTTTCCAAATCTCTGATCATGCAGTTGCTGAACGACTCAGGATAAAAATCAAGAGGAAAGGGCTTCCCGTAAAACTGCGTGATATCGTCAATTTTAAGACCCGCTATGCCTGCGGCACTCATATATTGCAGATTGAAATCAAGATCTAAGATCTTCGTGCAAACCGGTGAATGCTCAAGCCAGGTACGATTCTTTTTCTCAGCGGCCTTCAACTTTTTTTCTAGCAGCTTGTGCTCGGCAATCTCTGCGTTCAGAGCCGTATTCGACCGCTTCAACTCCTCGGCGTGATCATGAAGGCAGCCTTCTGGTTCTGTATTCCGGGCTTTGATTCTGTCTTGTTTTCTTTGCAAAGATTTCTCCACTCGGTAGCTCTACACCAATATAGAACTACAACATACTCTTGATCCCACTGATGGAGTTATCAGATTTTGAAGTGCAACACTTTTTAATGATTATACCTGTCTTCCGTCCCTGGGTGGATCGGTAGAACCATCGAGTTTTGATGGCAGAGGTAGCTTTCTGATCAGGTCACTTTGGGTGTGTGGAGCGGGTTGGTAATGGAGTCGCCCTTTTATCGGGTCATCCTGCCATTGCGCCAGCTGTCGAGCGTTTTGCCACAGGTCCTGGGTGCCATGCTCGCAACTTGGTAGTAGATGATGTTGTATGGGAATGTTGGGAGGGAAAGCTTGCGCGTCGCCCAGGCTCACGTGACCAATGTCAGATCTTCGAAGGTCGGCGCGATCAAACCTCGTTGACCGCAGAGAAGCTCCTCGTAGCCGACAATCTATGAGTAGCGCGCCGCGAAAATCGCACCCTCCAATGTCAGTGTCAGAGAAGTCGAGGCCAATGACCTCGCGAAAGTCCGCTGCACAAGTGTTTCCTCAATGATGGGTTCTTGATACTTCAACTTGAAAAACTGGAAATGCTCGGTATGAACGTTCTCGAGACTATCACTCACTCCGAATATGATACTCGTTCAAGAGGTAATTCTCGCATTCGGAAATGTTCAGGAAGCTATTCACGTGCCTTGCGATCTTGATCATATTGGGCAGGAACATCGGGAACCCGCCGAACATGCGAATGGGATTCAACGCATCGCGCTTGGCGCGAAAATGCTCCTCCACGATCCCCTGAAAGTCCGGGGAGCCCGGGATAACCGAAGATCGAACGACATTGCGCGTATAATTCCAGAGGGGGTGAATCCGCATGGCCAGCGGTGTGTGCCTGCCGTGCCACTCGTATATGAAATCATCAAAGCTGATCGAAGGGTTCATCTTCATGAGCGTGAGCAAGGTGGCA
The DNA here is from genome assembly GCA_003353845.1 of Pseudomonadota bacterium. Classification (GTDB taxonomy): domain Bacteria; phylum Myxococcota_A; class UBA9160; order UBA9160; family JADFDR01; genus GLO-12. The sequence goes on from PIVT01000071.1 coordinate 11,212, forward strand.
CCGGGAGAGACTTCGCCATCTCGCCAGGTCTTCTCGTAGGCCACCGGAACCGCCTCTTCTATGAGATATCCGGCGGCGCCGGCATCGACCTCTCGCAGGATCTCGGGCGGCGCCTCGAGTTCACCCCACACCGAGATCATGGCCAGACCCTCTGCGCGAAGCGGTAATACGCTGAGCTTCGGTGGAGCCACTTCGGTGATCCCGACCTTCAGCTTCACCGGGTCGAGCGTAAGAAACGCAGGCAGGATGTCGTCGAATACCTTCGCCTTGAAGGCCTCCGTGGTCCATGCGCCAGGCTTCTTCAACAGAAAGATGTGCTTTTCCAATTCCCCCTCCGAGCCACCGACAAAGTTGATCTCGGGGTGATTTCTGATTGCTTGAGACAGGATATCTGATTCAACAATGCTAACACAATCGGAACGCAGAATTAGCCAGGCGCGTTCTCTGGTCGGGGCAGTGCATTGTTCGGAGGTGCTAGGAGTTATTTAGCCCTCCTAAGAGAGCACTCCTTTCTTTCCAACCCGCCAGACATAGATACATACCAGAACAAGAATCCCCGGTCCGACAAGAGCAGCAAAGGGGTTGCCAACGACTTCTAGGTAATCTTTTTGAATGATGCTCCAGGCGGTATAGCCAAGGTTGAGAGCCGCATAGCCAAAGAAAAACTTTACAGCGGAAATTTTCAACCGAAACAAACTCACCGCAGCCGTTAGCCCGAGAAGAAGAGAGCAGCCTGTGAAGAGATAGTCGACGATCGAAAGGCTGCTGAAGTACTCAGCCTGTTCGGGTGGCAAAGGCACAACGCCTAAGAGAACGGCAGCTGTTGAGGCCGCCCCGGCCACTGCTGAGAAACCGTAAAAGATAGAAATGATCCAAATCCCTACAGGCCTTTCGCTTGGAGCGTTGTCTGGTTTCTCGCTTGCAAGATCGGATTTGGGTGCTGAATATGGAGTAGACATGAATTTAATTTCCTCGTGTGTTGCCTGAGATATGAAGTTCACCAGGCAGAAAAAATCGAATACTGGCACGCTTGGTCAGCATGCGGCACGAAAGTTGATCATGATTCGGACGGATGCGGAACGTTCAGATTGATAACAACGGTGCATGCGGCCATGTCACCCAGCCTTTGACGCTTTCTGGAGATAAGAAAAAGCAAATCGAATATCCCTAAAACGCCGAGAAGGCTGTTTCTGATAAAAGAAGAAGCCATTCCACAGGCTTCACCAGAACCTGTATTGACCACTGCAATACGCATCAGGCGCTTTCCGATACTTTGCCCATTCGGCAGCCCATCTTGAAAGAGAAGGTATGCAAGGCACGGGACCATGGAAAGATAATCCACCGTATTCATATCATCGGGATTGGATGGATCACTGGATATCAAGGCAGGGAGAAGCAGCAAGAAAAATACAACCAGGGTGTCAATTGTTCGAGCAAACCAACGCTTGGCAAGCGAAGCCATGGGGTCCTCGTATCGTTCATCTGATTCTTTTTCCAAAACTTCAGAAATCGCCTGCCTCTCTTCACCGCTGACACCTCGTTCTCTGAGAATATCTTCGAGCGCGGTTGACGCGACTTCAGTCAGATCATCCGTCTGGTGTAGCTCAACGAGTTCTTTCGTATCCATATTTGAGTATCGTTGCTTTAAGTCTTCTTTTGTTGGTGCCATGCTGACACTCTCCCAAGATAAGGTGACAGGCCAACATCTCCGATGCCTGACCTATTACAAGGTTATCGGGATTCATGATGTAGCTATTTAGCTCAAAAGGGCCAAGCCTCGGCAATCAATAGCCAAAAGAGAGCATGTGGGCGAGCGATGTAGAAACCACGCGAGGATTAGTACGGTGTGTCGGGGCAGGGGAGTCCGACTTTTGCAATTTGATACTTATACTAAAGCTGTGAGCTGCACATTGAGCTCTCTACATCGAGATTGGAAACAATGCTTTCGCATGATTGGACTACTTTTTGAGTGCTTGGGTGGTCACTGCCATACATTGTCGAGTAAATCGGTACTACTCGTAGGATGGTTTCGTAGGCTCGATTGTACTCGCCAAGGTATGTCAAATTATTTGTGATGTTTATGAGTGCTACTGCATAGAGTTGATGTTGTTCGCCGTAAATCGACTTGTACGTTGCCGAGGCCCTTTCGAAGAGTACTTGTGCTTTCTCGTGCTCCCCACGGTAGTAGAAGAGGACGGCCATCTCACTAATTGCATCGGCGGCTTGGGTGTGGCCGGGAGCGGTGCGCTCGTAGATCTCCATCGCCGTATTGAGGTGGGTGATTGCATTCTCGTTATCTCCGAGGCGGCGATACATCATGCCCACAGAACTTTCAGCGCTGGCGAGTAGGAATTCATTTTGGGCCGGGAGTTTTTTTGCTGTGACAAGCGCAAGCTTTGCGTATTTTAGTGCTTCTTCAAGATCATCCAGCTGGGAGTACAGGCTGGCGAGTGTTCTGTAATTTTCGACAATTTCTTCGTGAGTATCGCCAAAAAGACTAATGCGTATAGCCAGGCTTTGTTTTGCATAGTGGATTGCTTCATCGAAGTCACCTTGATCTTCCAGGAAGAGCGAATAGTTGCCCGCGATGGTTGCGTAGTTCTCATGTTCTGTGCCCACGGTCTTTTCCCAGCCAGAGAGGGCGGCCAGGTAAAATTCTTTGGCCTTTTCGTAGTCCCCAAGCTTTCTGTACGCAGCTGCCATGTTCGTATTGACGATGGCTAGCCCCTCGTAGTCAGTGGGGTATCCGAAATTCAATTTTTTAAGTGCGATTTCATAGAAAGGTATGGCTTCTCTAAACTTCTCATCCTCAACCAATTGCCAACCCTTGTTGCTGTCGGCCTCCCAATCGGTCATGTCACTGCAGCCCAGAATGGAGAGCAGGAAAAATATCCAGAGAATTCTGCTGGTCTTCATAGTTTCAATTCCTTGCGGACACGGTGAATTGTTCCTGCATCTGGCTTGGGCCAAAACAAGCTTATCGGGATTCATGATGTCGACATTTAGGGTTTAAAAGGCCCCGGGCCAGCAAGACTATCCGCTAGTATTCAACCGAACTGATTTTTTGCATTGTATTGGGAGTCACTATCCGATGAAATTTTCAAAATTTTGTGTCTGGTGGGGAGGATTGGGCTTTTTCCTGTTTGGATGGGCTTACCTGATCGCTCCGGTATTCATGGTCAATATGTCGGGCATGGAAGTGCCTGTGGGTGCAGCGATTACCGATGCCAGGGCCATGTACGGTGGTTACCAAATAGGCTTTGGTGCTTTTACCCTCTTTTGTGCCATGCGCCCACGCCTGTTAACGGCTGGCATGCTGGCGCTGGTACTGGCTTATGGCGGCATTGTGATCTGCCGAGTTATTGGCATCATGATTGATCCTGACAGTCTGCATGGCGCTGATCATTATCACCTTTGGGCCATCTTTATTCTTGAACTGCCTGTAACCATTTTCCTGATCATTGGTTTGGTTAGAGAAAAACGTTTACACGGACATGTTTTTTAGAAAGGATTCATGTGTCTTCGGGCGCGGGCAGCAAATGTGTGATGGAATTCGCATAGAACAGCAGAATCGCGCGGTCGGCGGGATTCGCGCGAAGAAGCCCCTCCTCTTCCAGAACGATGCGTCGTAAAATCAAGGACCGCAACCCCACCGTGATGGCGTAATCCTGGTCATGGCGGGGCACATACACGAATCCTCCGCGTTCGGTGAGTTCTTGGATGAGGGCAAAGGTCTTTGCCTTGATTTCGAGTTCTGAAAGCGGTGTGTTCTCGTTCGCGGCCAAAATGCTGGCAACGAGCGCTACGGGCAGGGCGGGGATGGCTTCCTCGATCCGCTCCATGAGCACGGAGGAGATCTTCTCAACGGCCGTGAAGAAATCATCTCGTTCAAGCTGGGCGAAATCGAACCCTTGTAACCGGGCGTACTCGCCAAGGGAGAGGGGCTCTCCAAAATTGACGCAGGCATACCCGAATCGATACCACCGACTTTGGAGCATCTGCCGCAGGTTTCGGCAAACGAACGTGCAAGTGGTTCGAAGGGCAAATCCCAGCGAGCGGGGCGCGCTTTCCGGGTCGAGGCTGCGCACCAGCGAACGATCCTCAACGATCCGGTCGTAGTTGATCCCCACCGGGACGAAGACGATGTCGCGTGAACGCTTGGGGTCGAATTCCTTGAGCATATACCCGAGGAAGCCAAGTTTGGGCGGGCGCAGTTTTCCGTCGCAGCTAAGCCCCCCTTCGGGATAGACGGCCTGGGTGACACCATTTTCGGTCGCCATCTGGATGTAGCGTTCGAGTACCCGGCGGTAGAGCGCGTCGCCCGAATTTCGGCGTACGAAGTAGGCCCCCATGGATCGAATCAAGGTCTGCAGCGGCCAGATCCGTGCCCACTCGCCCACGGCGTAGGAGAGTGCAGTGCGCTCTGCGGCCAGGAAGGCCACCAAGACGTAATCCATATTCGAGCGGTGGTTCATGACGAAGACCACCGTCGCTTTCGGATCAATGTTAGACAGGGACGCTGCATCGGTAACGCCGAGCCGCACCCGGTACAGAAGTTGTGCAAAGCGGCGGGCGAGCCAATACCCGAGCCGGAAGTAGATATAGGCGTTGAAGGACGGGACGATTTCCCGGGCGTAGCTTCGCACCCGATCGAGCATGACTTCCCGCGGCACGCCGTTGCGCTCGGCCTCCACTTCGACGGCTTCGAGCACTTTCGCGTCGAAGACGAGCCGGTCGATGAGGACCTTGCGCGCCGTCAGCTTGAACGGCTGCAATTTGATGGTGAGCTTCTGGTTGAGGCGATCGATGGCCCGGTTCACACGGCGGCGGAAGAACCAGCGAACGCTGGGGATCAGCATGCGGTCAAGGGTGGCGACGAGGGCCAGACCGATGAGCAGGGCGAAGGCCCAAAGAGGCAGATCAATCGTACCGTGCACAGTCGAATCTCCGAAAATTACGGGTTCTCAAGCATAAGTAAAATAGGCCCATGGCGCCTGCACGGCACACCCCAAGACCATGGCCCGATCCATCCATCCCTCAGCACAATTCGGTTCGGACGATCCTAAAGGGGCTGGCGACGGTGTCGATGCCATCCCGTCACGCGGACCCTTCGGGACCTCCGGATTGCTTGTGCGTGCGGAGGCGGTCGCGATACTTGCCCCTGGCCAGCTCCTGCATGTCCGTCACCAGGTCGCTTTCGTCGACGATCTCGCGACCGAGCAGGGTCTCGATCGCGTCTTCGAGTGTCACGATACCGGCGGTCTGACCGAATTCGTCCTCAACCAAGCACAGGTGTGCCTTTTGCTTGATGAACAGATCGAGCAAATGTTGCACGGGCAGCTTCTCGGACACCCGGAAGATCGGTTTTGCGTAATGATCGATCTTGTTCGCACCCTCTCCGGACCGCTCCGCTGCAAACAGGTCATGGCGTAATACCTTGCCGGTGACGTCTTCAATGCTTTCGCCGAACACCGGGATGCGGGAAAATTGCATGGTCATGGGATCGTCCAGCGCCTCGGTAACCGACAGCGACTTGTCCAGC
>PIVT01000545.1 GCA_003353845.1 Pseudomonadota bacterium
CCCAAGAAGCGACCCAGAAATTGGGAGTGACGCCCACCACCTTGCGAAACTGGGCCAAAACGGGAGCCATCACCTTCGATCGGACTCCTGGCGGTCAGCGGCGCTACGATCTCACCAGTGTCCGCCAATGCCACGGGCCCGAACTCCAACTCTGTCACGCGCACGAAAAACTCAGATGGCCATTTTGTCCAAAATAAGGCCGGTGCCCAAGCCCAAGCTGCAGAAAAAAGCAAGGTGCCATCTACATCCGAGTCAGCAGCCGCAAGCAAAAAGACGACCTCGCGCGCCAAAAGGCGCAAATGCTCGAGCAGTTCCCAGGCTACCAAGTCTACCAAGACATTGCCTCAGGACTCAACCTCAAGCGCAAAGGCCTCACGTGGCTTCTGGAACACGTCCAAGAAGGCCATATCAAATACATTGCTACTGCACACAGGGACAGGTTGGTGAGATTTGATGTCGAACTCATCGAGTGGATCGTGGCGCGCGAGGGCGCCTCTCTCCAGTTTCTTGACTCTACGGAGTTTAGCCCCGAACAGGAGCTCACGGAAGACCTCGTGGCGGTTGTCCATGTTTTCTCTTGTCGCCTCAACGGAAAGAGAAGATATGCCCAAACTCAGCCCCAAAGAAAAAAAAGCAGTGCAGCCAAGCCTACCAGGGCCTGGATGCCGAGCAAAAAAGACAGATGAAGCAACAACTCGACGCCGCAAGAAACGCCGACCCAACCGTGACACGTCTTTGCGAGTACCAACTACAGCCCAACCTGGCACAGCATCACGTGTTGATGACCTTGATAAGCTGGCTAAATCGTGGCAAGAGAAGGGTGTATACGTATGTATGTATATAGATTTATATCAAGGGGAGGATTTTAGTTCCCCTTCATGTCCGGTCTATCCATACAATCACTCACGGTAAGGGGAGCGCTTCAATACGACAAACCGAGCGCCGTAACGTGCTAC
>PIVT01000546.1 GCA_003353845.1 Pseudomonadota bacterium
GGCATCCTCTGTGTCACCCCTCACGGTGTGGTGGTGTGCCATGCCACACGCCGTGGCATCCTAGCTGCATCTGTCATCTGAGCCTCGCCACCTCGGTGGTTCTCCGTGCTCCGACAGCTTGCATAAAATACCTTACGTTATTTTATTTATCTATCTTAGACTTCTGAGTTCTCCACCTCGTTTCCGTGTTTTCATTGCTGCTGAGTATACAGTGTTTCTGTATTCTCATCTGGTTAGGGCTTCACCACTTTGCGGATTTGCTTTTGCCTTGGTTGGATTAGTCATTGGTCGGGTCGCTTCGCTTGCTGTCCAGCCGCGATTCTAACTCTGAGATTACTCAAGACCGCAGTGACCGCTTTCAGCCGTACGCCGCGTTATTTCATCTTTGTGTTCACCTTTCCGTGATCGCCAACCGGACTCCTGGTTTTGCTTGGGCCCTGCGGCTCCCTCGACATTCCGCTGGACGCTCCGCTTTATTTTCTGCCGCTAACTATTCTACCGCTGGTAACACGCGAGACCGCGATTACCGCTCACAGCCGCAATCGCCCTAGTCGAGCAGCCCACGGCCTCCACACCGTGCGTATTTACATCTTTGTGGCCACCTTAAAGACCATTTACGTCTTCGTGGTCGCCAACCGGACACCCGTTTTTGTTGGGGCTAGACCGCTACGGCTCCCCTGACAATCCGCTGGACGCTCCGCTTTATTTTGCACCGATGACTAGCTCTTTGCTCGGCTGCGCGATGCGTGTGGCCCACGAGACCCGCGTAATTCCCGCCCCTGACGCAACGTCTGGTTCCACTTCATTGCCTTCCCCCGCCCCTCTTCGCGGCGGGCTACGTATACGGACATTTTCTGCACCAGAAACCAAACTCAACTCGGCGTTTTCGCCGTCGCCAACAAACACTATGACCGCTACGCGCTCACCCCTTTGAATCCATCGCCTCCACCTTCCAC
>PIVT01000547.1 GCA_003353845.1 Pseudomonadota bacterium
AAGAGAGTTCTTATCGTTGCATCTATGGCAATCATGGCCGTGATGCTCTATCAATGGGGACACTTAGACGGACGCGGAGGAAAATCGTCCGGGCTTATAGGTGAGTCTATCGCCGCCGAGAGTCCGCCAAAAGCGTCACCGGTGAAGGCACGCGCTCGTGATTTCTACGCGCCCAACAGCGAGGACCTGGGGCCGGATGAAATGCGGTTGATCGCCTGTGGCACCGGCATGCCCACGGCGCGTCCGAAACAAGCGGCGTCGTGCTGGCTGCTCGAACTGGGGAACGGCGACAAGTTTATATTCGATGTCGGGACCGGATCGGCAGAGCGTATCGCTGCCATGCAGATTCCCTACAATTACCTCGATAAGGTCTTCCTGAGCCACCTGCATACCGATCACTTTGGCGATCTCGACGCGCTCTTTATCGGTGGTGCGCTGGCCGGACGCCAGAAACCGTTACGCGTTTGGGGTCCGAAGGGCGATACACCGGAGAGAGGTACGAAGTACGCGCTGGAGCATTTGTTCAAAGCGCTTACCTGGGACATCGACGGCCGCGCGGGAATAACCGATCCACGCGGATACCAACCTTTTGAGGTTACCGAGTTTGACTACAAGGGCGTGAATGAGATCATCTATCAGGAAAACGGCGTGACGATCCGGTCCATCCCGGCCATCCACTCCCTGGACGGTCCGGTGAGTTTTATCGTCGAGTGGAACGGCCTCAAGTTCGTGTTTGGAGGTGATACCTATCCGAACAAGTGGTATGCGAAGTATGCGAAGGGTGCCGATCTGGCGATTCATGAGTGCTTCGTCGCCGTGCCGGACATGATCACCAAGTTTCAATTTACACCCCAAAGCGCTTTAGCGGTGGGCACGCAGATCCACACCGCACCTGAAGCGTTTGGCAAAATGATGTCACTCGTCAAGCCGCGGATGGCCGTGGCCTATCACTTCT
>PIVT01000548.1 GCA_003353845.1 Pseudomonadota bacterium
CACACGGTACACGTGGTACGCACTTGTTATCGAAGATGCATTACCTCCTGTTCTACACGCTCATGTCAGAGATGTCACCTTTCGGTGCTCTCTTCGCAGTATCGCTGGCGCTGAATGGTAATGTGGCGCGTAATGAGCCTTACTTCTTCGAAATCGTTTCAATCTCAGCGTTCCGAAGATCCAATCGCGGCGGGCGTACGTGCTCCACAAGTTCCATGACGTAAGAAGGACGCATTACAAACTCTACTTTTGATGTCTTTCTAGGGCACCTTTCATGCCCGTTCGCCGGGCAAAGTGTGTTTGGGCCCCATGTGAGCTGCTCACGCCGCGACGATATATATATGTTAAGATCGCCAACCGCTGCACGGTCCCCATGTGTACGCAGAATTCTTCTACGGTCAAAGATTTGCCTTGAGACCCACATTTCCCAAAATAGTTCGGCACTGGTTTTCGAGCCCCACAGCGGTGAGAGTCCTCTGGTTGACCCATGGTTGTTTGCGCTTCGTAATGATGCTTATTGGGCGCCCCCCTGGCTCGGATTTTTCGTCCCTGCGTGCTGCATTCGCCCCCCCTGGGGTAAATAGGTGCTCGTAGAGCACTTTACGGCCCGCTTCCGCTCCGAGGTCGCGACACTCGAGAGGTTGGTTGCCCGGTGTTGGTCGGGAAGAATACCCGCTCTTCCGACAAGAGCTAGCTAGGTACAAGCCCGACAAGGCAGGTCATCCGCACCGGCGAGGCGCTGATGACCAGGTGGAGGTACGCAGGGCTCAAGGCGACACTCCGAGGGTGGAGATCCAGATGGGGGGCGACCCCTTCCCTCCCCGGAGGACAAGCAATGTCGACAAATGTTGTGGGCGTTGGATGCAAGACAAGGATTTTCAAGTCGGCTCTGACGTGGCCTCGCGGCTGTAGAACCCCTCGCGCGTACCGTGGTACACCCGCGAACCGCCTCT
>PIVT01000549.1 GCA_003353845.1 Pseudomonadota bacterium
AACGAGCTGATCGCGGAGTACAGCAGGGAAGAGGCCATGGAGTTCATTGACGACTTCACTGAGCGCGGGAATGAAATGCTGACTACGGAGCGTTTCCCGCCCAAGCAGAGCTGGAAGTGCCGGTTCTGTCATTTTAGCAAAGACAGTACGGGAGATTGTGAGTATGGGTAGCATGAGCGAAGATGATCGGAAGCAGGCAGAGCGCGGAGCTGTGAAGGCATTGAAAGAGGCGCGGCTGAAGCTGGGCTTCTCGGATGACTTGCGGCTGGTCGTGAGCCTGGACCTCTACACTGCAATGAGGGCTGACGTGGACAGGCATGACTGGAACCTCATGGCCGACCATGATGAGTGGCAGGGACTGCCTGTGCTGCCTGACCGCCGTCTCAAAGGTCTGGACGCGGAGTTTGTTAAGGTGTGGTCCCATAGGAACGAGGTGTCCTGGCAGCTTTCCAAACACAAGGTCGTCGAGTAATGGCAAAGACTGAAGAAGCAAAAGTCCGCGACCCCGTCATAGACTACGCTCATAAGCGCGGTGTGCGGACGATCCGAATGTATTTTGGACCTGGCATACAGACTGGCTGGCCTGACGACCTGTTCCTCCTGCCTGGTGGCCGTCCCCTCTTAATTGAGTTCAAAGCGCCCGGCGAGGAGCCGACCAAAAAACAACAAATCAAGATCGACCTTCTGGAAGAGTTTGGCTACGCAGTCGAAGTCTGCGACAACAAAGAAGAAGGCAAGAAGCTGATTGACGAATACCTGTACGCCATAGGGAGCGGCAACTTTTAATGTTTGCATCAACCAAAACCAAAGCCCGGAAGGTCGCACCGTCACACATTTGGTGGAACGCTCACAAGTTTCAGGACGTGGCGACTGACTTCCTGCTGGATCGCGGAGCCGCTGCGCTCGTGCTAGATCCGGGGCTGGGCAAGACGTCGATCACGTTCAACGCCTTC
>PIVT01000550.1 GCA_003353845.1 Pseudomonadota bacterium
TCGCGCAGCGGCTGGCCGCGAAGTACAGCAATCACCTTTCCATCTTGCTTATAGATGGTGTTCATCCGAGTGGTGCGGGAATCTGGATCGCGCATGCGTTTCTTTTCAATCACGATGGGACTGTCACTAGCGGTGCTCACCGGAATTCCAACGGCCTCGAAGGAGCCACCGCGCTTGCCGCTTGAAGATCCGGCAATCACGCTGGGTCCCGGGGGGGCCGAACTCACTGCAGGCAAAGTACCGCTGACGGAATCCAAGGTCGCATTGAGTTCCTTTAAATGAGCAATTCGCTCATTTAATTGCTTCAAGCGGGCTTTTTGTTCGGAGCCCTTCTCCAGTGTAAGCTTGGAATAACCGGAGAGAGTCGTGATCTTTTGGGTGGTGGCTTTGGCCCGGTGTTCCTTGGGAACACGCTTTTGAGCATCGGAAAAGCCCCGGGTGCCATCTTCGTTTACCCATTTGTACACTGTGGTTGTACCGGCAGTTGCCGATGTGGAAAACGCGAGTCCGAGCAGGATAGTCCCGCACAAGCGAAGCATCTTTTGTGTAGAAAAAAGTGAATTTTGCACGGTTTTACCCCTCAAGTTTTACTTTATGTATTCCGATAAAGTCGCACGTTTTCGCCTAATTGCAATAGAAATACCTATGAGTTGCATGCTTATTATGTCGCAACTCTTCATCGTTGACAGGGGTCAGAGCAGCCCTTACAGTGCGCTCTCGATTTGTTGCGGGGTAGAGCAGCCTGGTAGCTCGTCGGGCTCATAACCCGGAGGTCGTTGGTTCAAATCCAGCCCCCGCTACCACAGTAACTCTACGGGCTAAGATCAAGATAATAGAATCGTAGAGCAGCTCAATTCAGCCCAGGTCGTCTTCGGACGGTCTGGGCTGTTTGCATTGCGGAAGCGATGTGGAGAGTGATTCCGAGAACGTGTGGTTAGGAGAAACGTTGACGG
>PIVT01000551.1 GCA_003353845.1 Pseudomonadota bacterium
CCGTGTGCGTCTGCTCCTGAAGAAGGGACACTCCTGCTACCGTCCACGCCGCACTGGCGAGCGTAAGCGCAAGTCTGTGCGTGGATGCATCGTGGACGCCAACATGTCCGTGCTGGCTCTGGTCGTCTTGAAGAAGGGTGAGAAGGACATTCCCGGTCTCACCGACACCACCATCCCACGTCGCCTGGGACCCAAGCGTGCTAGCAAGATCCGCAAGCTCTACAACTTGAGCAAGGAAGATGATGTGCGTCGCTTCGTTGTGCGTCGCCCTTTGCCCGCCAAGGACAACAAGAAGGCCACCTCCAAGGCCCCCAAAATTCAGCGCCTGATCACCCCCGTTGTGCTGCAGCGCAAGCACCGTCGCATTGCGCTGAAGAAGAAGCGCCAGATCGCTTCCAAGGAGGCTTCCGCCGACTACGCCAAGCTGTTGGTGCAGCGCAAGAAGGAGTCCAAGGCCAAGCGCGAGGAGGCCAAGCGCCGCCGTTCTGCCTCCATTCGCGAGTCCAAGAGCTCTGTCTCCAGCGACAAGAAGTAAACACCGCGACACGGAACCCACATTCTTCGTTTAAGCAGAAACTGAACGTTGATCACAACCAAATGATCCACGAGAGGAGAAATAAAACTTTGTAACCATTTATGTTAAATAAACGCGATAAATGGTATAGAAAAAAAAAA
>PIVT01000552.1 GCA_003353845.1 Pseudomonadota bacterium
CACCAGAGGCGCGGCCAGGATGCTGTCACGGCAGAGGAAGTCCACCTTGATCTGCATGGGCATTCCGCACCAACCGAAGATGTCGATGTTGTCCCAGCCCTCTTTGTTGTCACCACGGGGCGGGTAGTAGTTGATGCGCACCTTGTGGTAGAGTTTGCCGTACAGGTCGGGGTAGAGTTCCGGCTGCAGAATGCTGTCCAGCACGCTGAGTTTGGACTCTTCCTTGGTCTTGAAGGATTCGGGATCGTCCAGGACTTCGCCGTCGCGGTTGCCCAGGATGTTGGTGGAGAACCAGCCGTTCATGCCCAGGAGGCGGGCCTTGAAGCCGGGGGCGAGGATGGTCTTCATCAGGGTCTGGCCCGTCTTGAAGTCCTTGCCGCAAGTCGGCGCCTTGGTATCCTTGGCGAGTTTCTTTAGCGCATCTGATAGCACGCCAACCATCATCCGTTTGGTAGGTTGGTTTGTGCTGATGCCTGATTGGGACTTCTTGAACTTGGAACTTCTGGATGTGTGGAGGCGGCGTGCTTCCATAAGAGCAGCGACCACCGAACTTGAATCTGCGAGTGCATGACTATCATGGATAGTCATCGTGACAACAAGCTATTTCCCTGGTACAAGCTTCAGGTTAATTATTCGGGTTGTACTAATTGGATATGAACGAAAAGATCCACCAAAGATCCCTTCAAGACAAACACAAGATCCTCCATCTGTCTCTTTCCCCACATGGTGGACATCTGTCCGATCACATCACTTTCTTCGGTGTTTTCCACCAACCCGGGCGTTGGTCCAGTTCCTTTCTCTGTCTGAATCCCCAAGGCCCCTTTCTGGCTGTGTTCTCGTGCCTTTCCATTGGCTGAACTTCGAACCCTCCAGACATTCCCCCAAGTTAAGCAAGGGGAAGGACGAGAAAAACGAAAAGTTGAATGCCATATTTCCCCCCAGCTTGAGGTGC
>PIVT01000161.1 GCA_003353845.1 Pseudomonadota bacterium
TGGTGTGAGACCATTCGGAGTTCATGCTTTGCGACACACATGGATTGCACTAGAGCTTGCTGCGGGTACGGATCCACAACGCGTTGCGAATCACACAGGGGACAATGTGAAAACCGTTTACGATCACTACTCACATTTCATCCCTACGAAGCGCCGCGAGTCTTCCGCTGTTGCCGCGCGTCTTGCAGAATCTCGCGAGCACGCCGCAGCCGAGCAGGGTTAGCCGTCATCAGCTCACTGTCGTCAGCGATTGGCTCGGGTGGTGCATCATCCCCAAGGATTTGCCAGAGTTGGTTTCGAACATAGTCCATTCGAATGAGAGGCTTCCCGAGTTGTCGAGACACGGGAACCCCCATCTTCTTGCACCGACGCTCAAGCGTCTTGGGACTTACCCCAACTCGACGGGCGAGTTCCCTTAGCTCAATGGCGAGCAGCTCACTTGTGTCTGTCAGGATGTCGTTAGCTGTCATTGCTAAGAGTGCCCATTGATTTCCGGTAATATTGCTTGGCTTGCTCCCAAGGCTACCGATCGCAGGCGCATCCCCTCAACGGAAAGGATTGTCTAGCTTGTAAAGCGGGCGTCCAAGGTAAAGAGCTGCATGAATTTGTTAGCTGTTGTATTCATATAATTCCCAATTTGCCAATGATTTACCGTCGGTAACAGTTTTCGCCTTTTTTATAATCGCCTTGTACTCATTAATGGAATCAAGTTTTGTCCACCGAACACTTTTCCCACCAGGTATTTTTTCCAGCATGATTGCATCTATGGGAAAATGAGGGGGCTCCCAAGCTTTCCCAAGACACCATAAATATTTCAAAAATAAATTCAGAGCTTTCTGTGCCGTACCAATCCTAAAACGTTCTTCAGAAAGATATTTCTTGTATTTTGACGAGATCGTATTTGATAGGCATACGATATTCTTTTCATGATCTTCTTCGGAAACAGGTTGCGTATATCTGTCTTTGATTAATGTCAACTCCTGTTCGATGCCTTTTCTGACCCGTTTCCTAGAATCTTCACTAGTATTAGATGAATATACCTTGTTCCGTTGCAAGGTAGCAGCAAGGGTCATCATGATGACTTGGGAATAAATAAAACTATCTTGCTCAGTATTAACCATAATATGTTTCCTCACAGCCAACATGCGGTCTACGTCTCGGGGTGTTAAAGAATGCGTCGCGAGAAACGTATAGTTCGGATTGATTGTAGCCGGTCAGTTGGGGGAATTCGTTCGGAAATCGAAGTGCTGGCGGATTTTTCGTGGATGGCTGCGGGGATATACGTCGCCTCGGAGTTGGTAGATGCGTCGCATTATGTTCGGCGGTTTGGAGGAGTGCGCTAGCTCCGTTTCGAGAACCGTAGTTCCCACACTGTCCACCAATGTATTTGCAAGCATTGCTCGCTTGCCCGACCGCGTTGGACAGGATCTCCGTCTCCGGTATTAGATTTTGCACACGGAGCACGCTTACGCTCAGTGGATCAGGCGCATCGTTTTCCCGAACCTTCTTCGCTGTTGCGTTTTCAAGCAAGTCACATCGGCGATCCGATTAGCGGAGCGATAACCCAAGGATGATTGTGATGGGAGGGTATTCCTCATGGTCTTTCCACGTGCTGCTTGGGTAGCGGTCCTAAAATCTCTTAATGCAAGATAAATGGGTGGGCCTTATATGTGTATGTGGTGGTGATTCAAGAGGTTTTAGAGGTTCCCCCTTGTTTTGAGGTTGATTTCGGGACCGCGCTTTTTTGTTGCCAATCTTTTCTTTTTCGAGCCACTCCAGAAATGCCCGATCTTCGTCGCCAACGACGCCGGGTCTACCAATATGCCGATGGCCGCATGGAATTCCGCTGTGATGGCCGGATACTCCCTTCCCGGACCTTTGATGAGCATAGGCGGTTTCCCAAGGGCTATATCGTGTTCCGAAAGCTGCGGATTTGAACGGCCCGAGCCTGGGCGGATGCTCTGCCTGCAGGCCCATAAACTCTGCCAGAACCCGACATTTCTACTTTGCTGTGACATAATACTCTCTTGTCTTACGGATCCTTCTCAGGGTAATTCCCCTGACCGATTGCACATGGGCTGGCATCACTCACTTACAGAGGACGAGCTAATGGTCACCGAACCCTGGGTCTACATCGAAGACGTTGCAAAGCATTTCAGCGTTGCCAAGGAGTGGGTGCGCGTCGGCGGAGTTGCTAGTGACGATGACAGTGCTGCCTCTGGTAGGGAGGCTGCGTGACGACGCCCTTTCAGAGCAAGTACTGGGCAGCACAGCTTACGCTCAAGGCTCCCGCGGGTTCTCTAGGGCAGCTGTCTCGATCCATTTCGAACGCGCGTGTGGACTTGAATCCGCACCAGGTCGACGCCGCCCTCTTCGCGGTTCGCTCGCCGCTGTCGAAGGGCGCGGTGCTCGCCGACGAGGTTGGCCTCGGCAAGACCATCGAGGCCGGGCTTGTTCTTGCGCAGCGTTGGGCCGAACGTCGACGCCGCATTTTGATCATCGTTCCCGCCACTTTGCGCAATCAGTGGGCGCAAGAGCTAGATGAAAAATTTCACATCCCCACCGTCGTCCTTGAGTCGACGAGCTTCAATCGACAGATTAAAGCAGGGGTGGCCAACCCCTTTGCGCAGGACGATAAGGTCATCATTTGCTCGTATCACTTCGCAGTAAACAAGTCCGAGGTGGTCGCCCTCCACCCATGGGACCTGGTGATCATCGACGAAGCTCATCGTCTGCGCAACGTCTACAAGACCGCCAATAAAATGGCCCGCAAGCTGCGCGACACCCTGCATGCCAGCTCAAAGCTCCTTCTCACGGCCACCCCTTTACAAAACACATTGATGGAACTCTATGGCCTGGTGAGCTTCATCGATCCTCATGTCTTCGGTGATGAGCCGTCGTTCCGCGAACAATTTGTGAGGATCTACGATGAGGATGTTCGCAACGAAGATCTGCGGCTTCGACTCGCACCGGTTTGCCACCGTACGCTTCGCCGTCAGGTCCTTGAGTACATCAAGTTTACGCAACGAGTTCCTATCACTTGGGAGTTCTTGCCCACCGCAGACGAGCACCAGCTCTACGAAAATGTCTCGGAGTACCTGCAGCGCGACGTGCTCTTTGCCCTCCCGTCGGGACAGCGCAAGCTCATGACGATGGTGTTGCGAAAGCTTCTCGCATCGTCCAGTTTTGCAATCGCTGGCACGCTACGCAGCCTCATCCGACGCCTCGAGGAGCAAGCGAAGGAGCTGGCCAACCAGTCGGTCGATGTTGACGAAAGCGAAAGCGCTCTTGTCTCTGATTACGATGGCTATGACGAAACCCGAGACGAATGGGGTGACGACGGGAATGGCGATGCCCCCGAGGCCTCCCCCGAACGCGTCCAACTTCAAGCTGAGATCTCTGCGCTGAAAGGTTACCTTGCTCTCGCTGATGGTATTCAGCACAACGCCAAGGGCAGCGCGTTGCTCGAAGCGCTCGGCGTTGCATTTGAAAAGACAGTCGAGTTAGGTGGCGCGCGGAAGGCAGTCGTCTTCACAGAGTCTCAGCGTACGCAGGCATATTTATTTGAGCTGCTTGAACGCTCTGGGTACGAAGGGAAGGTCATCATTCTCAACGGCACTAATGCCGACCAGCGCTCGAAGGAACTGTACAAAGAGTGGCGAACTCGGCACGAGGGACAGGACGTCGTTAGTGGGAGTCGCCCCGTCGATGTGAAGGCAGCCATCATCGAGAACTTCCGCGAGAATGCTACGATCGTCGTTGCGACCGAGGCCGCGGCACAAGGGCTCAACCTTCAGTTCTGCTCTCTCATCGTGAATTACGATCTCCCGTGGAACCCGCAGCGCATCGAGCAACGTATCGGCCGGTGCCACCGCTATGGCCAAAAGCAC
>PIVT01000554.1 GCA_003353845.1 Pseudomonadota bacterium
CCCCTATTGAGGCATAGTTTCCCGTGACACGATGGTAGGCATAATGGCGCTGAAACTGCTGGCGAAGACGATAGTGTTGCCATGCCAGCGTTCGGTGACGGTGCTTCTTGCACCAGATGTGGATGCCCTGCAAACTGCGGCGTAACTTCTTGGATGCCGTTTTCTTCCTTATGCAAAAACCGCCTTTCTTGGTCTTGCCCCAATAGTGGGTAAATCCCAGAAAGTCAAAAGTCCCTGGCTTCTTCTTGCTATCCCATGGATGGCGAAAATCCACCAGACGTGTCTTGTCCGCATGGATCGTCAGCCCGTACTTGCCAAAACGCTTGGAAAGGACGTCAAGAACACGCTGGGCGTCTTCTTGATGCTTGAAGACGATCACAAAGTCGTCGGCGAACCGAATCAACTTTGCTTTGCCTTGCAAGCGTGGACAGACCTCCTGCTCGAACCAGACATCCAGTACCGTGTGCAGGTAAATGTTGCTTAACAGTGGACTGACCACACCACCTTGCGGTGTGCCATCATCGTTTACTGTTAGAACCCCATCTTCCCATACGCCTGCACGTAACCACTTGGCCAACAGACGCAGTACGACTGAATCTTTAACTCGACGGCGAAGAATCTCTTTTAATTGAGAGTGTGGAATGGTATCGAAGTAGCTCCGTATATCCACATCCAGCACCCAGCCACCGTTGAACCCTTTGAGACCTTCACGCAGGACGTCGAGGGCCTGATGGGTTGAACGTCGCGGTCTGAAGCCATAGGAGAAATCCAGAAAATCTGTCTCATAGATCGGCTCCAGTAGCATCACGACCGCACGCTGCAACACTTTGTCCGCCACAGTGGGCATACCGATTGGACGAGTTTCCTTCTCGTTTTTCGGGATATAAACCCGTTTTACCGGAGGCGTTCGATAACGCCCACTCTTGGCCAGTTCCAGCAATTCGGCTA
>PIVT01000072.1 GCA_003353845.1 Pseudomonadota bacterium
GCCATCCAATGACACCTCTTGATCCGCTAGACGGCGTCGCGGAGAGATGCTCGCATAGACCTATTCCTAGGCTGCGAGAGCGTAGTTATCTTCGCCAATTAAGCGAATTTGCAACCGTGATTAACGAGGTGAGGTTACCTCCTCGACTTGCAGTACTTACCTTTCCTAACCCGTCGAAAGCTATTTCGGCCCCTTTCAAATTGTTGATGGATAGAATCTAGTTCCAATTTGCCGCTTGGCAAATGGATATCGGCGTGTTTGAGGCCATTCTTGCAAGAAAAGGGGCTCAATCAGGACGGAAAGTACTCTTTAAACTCGATCCACTTCCCGCGCGGCGGGTCACCGTTCCAGGGGCCCGACAGGCGCAAGAGCATCCTGCGAGTGATGGGGGAGAGAATTTTCAGCAGCCAGCGGAAGAAACCCACGCGGGCCATTAGTTCTTGATGGATTTCTTCGAAGCTGTGACGTTGGTATTGCAGGAGAGCCTGGCTTTCCGAGGTGTCCATCCAACAGGTGTAGTAAGGCGACTTGCCAAAGGCCTTGGCTGGCATATCCAGCGCCAACACTTCAAACAGGGAACCGAGCATGTCTCCCTGTTTAATCTGATTGTCGGCCCCGCCCCCAATGAGCAGGGTCTTACGCCAGGCCTCGCGCTTGGTAATCGCGTTCACTTGCGCCAGGGCGGCATCCTCGGTGTGAATGGTTTCCAAGGGGTTATCGGGGGAGAGTTCAAACAAGAGCCGGAAGACCAAGGGATCAAAATTATTGGCGTTGCCACTGAGAACCACACCCACTCGCATGATCACCCAAGCCAGATCCGACTCCCGCAACATTTTCTCACAGACGATTTTCTGCTCGGTATAGCGGTCGGTACCAACCGCCGGGCTGTCGGCAGTGGCCAGGCTGCCTTTGGCAACTTCAGTCCCGAACACGGAGATGGACGAGGGATAAACGAAGGGGCGATCCCCCGGTTCCTTTTCCAGGGCCCGAATCAGATTTCGGGTTCCTTCGACATTGATCTTTTCAACACGTTCGGGATGGATTTCCGTGCCGGGGGGTATGACGGCAGCGTTATGAATCACCGCTTCGCATCCCTTGACGGCCTTGTTCACGGCTTCGCTATCGGTGATGTCTCCCCAAACAACTTCAATGGAAGTGCCGAGCTTCTTCGCGATTTTCGAGTTGGCTTTGTTCGGAATATCGAAACAGCGCACGCTGTGACCTTGGCGCAGCAACTCGTCCATGGTGGCGACGCCGAGGGTGCCAAAGGCGCCCGTTAGCAATACGTGCATCTGTAATTCCTTCTAGAATTCGATGTCACGTTAGCAAGAATCGCCAGCAGAAGCCCTGTCGGAGCTGAAACAGATTTAACTGGGATTCGTCGAAGGGGTCTTCGCAGCATCTGATTCTTCTGGCGGGCAACCACAACTCCCGGCTTGGCGCTTGGAACAACTGTCTCCGGCACAACCCGAAAGCCGACCGCGAAAAAAGACGCCGAAAAAGCCAAAGAGCATGGCTAAGAACAGTATGGAAAATACGGTGGTCATGATCCGCTCAACAAGCCGGCAAAGCCCATAAAGGCCAGGGACAAGCTGCCGGCAATAATTAATACAAGTCCCGTACCTTTGGCCATGGCCGGGATATCCGAAAGCTCGGAGGTTTCGCGAATGGAAGCCATGAGTACCAAGGCCAGCGTAAGACCGGCACCTGCACCCAGCGCGAAGGCGATGCCCTGAAGGAAATCATAGTTCCGACTGGTTTGGAACATGGCCAAACCCAGGATCGCACAGTTCGTGGTGATCAAGGGCAAGTAAATTCCCAATTGCCGAAACAGCGTGGGCGATAGTTTCTTGATGGCCATCTCGACGATCTGCACCAGGGACGCGATCACGATGATGAATGAAATCACGCGCAAGAAAGGCGCTTGCTCCAGCACAAAGGTGTTTAATCCCCAAGCACAAATGGAGGTTATCAACAACACGAAGATATTGGCCATACCCATGCGCACGGCCGTTTCCACACGGGCCGAAACACCCATGAAGGGACACAACCCCAGGAACATGGCCAAGGTGAAGTTATTGATGACAGCCGCCGACAGGAAGATGGTGAACAGACTTTGATCGCTCATGAGGTCACCCTCCCCTCAACATCGCTCATCTCTTTGGCCTTGGCGATCTTGCGTTGTTCGTAGTAGCCGAAACCAAGCATGATAAAGCCAAGGGTAAGAAAACCGCCGGCGGGAAGAATCATGACGACCCAAGGTTCATAGCTGGGTCCGAAAAGCTCGAAGCCCAAGAAGGTGCCCATGCCGAGCACTTCGCGAAAACCACCCATCATCAACATGGCGATGAGAAAGCCGATTCCCGTACCCGTGGCATCCAAGAGCGAACGGCCGACTGGCTTTTTCGACGCGAAGGCCTCCTGTCGGCCCAGGATCATGCAGTTCACCACGATGAGTGCGATAAAGGCACCCAGTTCCTTGTGCACTTCCGGAACGACGGCTTCGAGTACCATGTCGGCCAGGGTGACGAAGGTGGCGATGATCAAGATGTAGGTGGAGATGCGCACTTCGTGCGGAATGAAACTCTTGCAACTGGACACCAGCAAACTAGAGCAGAACAGCACGAAGAAGGTCGCCAAGCCCATGGCAATGGCGTTCTCCACGGTATTGGTCACGGCCAAAGCGGGGCACAGACCCAGCATTTGAAGAAACACCGGGTTCTCGCGCCAGATGCCACGCGTAAAATCCTCTTTTGGAGTCGTCGTCCTCACTTCGTCTCCCCCCTTGCGGCCACAGGCTTCTTGTCGAGGTTCTCGAAGAAGGGTTCCCACTCGGTCACTGCGTTGTTGATGATGCGAATCACGGCGCGCGAAGAGATGGTCGCGCCCGTAATCATGTCTATCTCATTGGGCGCTCCGTCCCCCGCACCGATCTTCACGCCCAGGAGGGGTACGGTGGGTCCCTCAAAAAACTGCTGCACAAAATCCAAGTCTTTATAAATTTTGTCACCCAAGCCGGGGGTCTCTTTACTCGCCAAGATCTTCATGCCCGTTAAACCTTGCGTCGCCGGGTCGATACCAAAAATGAGCATCACCACATCTTGGAAGCCCGATTCCCCGCGTGCGATGGCAATGCCCTTGATCTCGCCCGCTTCGGTGTAACCTACATAAATCGCTTTTTGTTTTTCAGGCTTGAGCCCCGCCGGAAGGTCGGGAGTCAACGCGCCGTCGATCAAGTACAGCGTGTCGTAACGAGCTGGCCCTTGAAGCACTTCCGTCACCGCTAGTTTCAACATCTTGGCCTTGTAGGCGATGATGCGCGGCTGGGTGAATTGATTCACCATGACAATCAACAAACCCGCCATGGCACCGGCTACGGCCAGGGTCATGAAGAGCCGTACCGCGGAGACGCCCGGTTCTTCCGGAGCGGCAGCGACCGGCGAGGCCTCTTGTGCGTTCGTCTCGTCGCTCATGAGGCCGCCCCTTCTTGGCGCTGCGTACCCGTTCCAAAGACACGCGGTTGCGTCGCGCGATTAATAAAGGGCACCAAGGCGTTCATCAACAAGATGGAATACATCACGCCTTCAGGCAGTCCGCCCCAGAGGCGAATCACCACCACCAGGAAACCAATGCCAAAGCCGAAGATCCACGAACCCAGGTTGGTCACGGGCGAAGTCACCATGTCCGTGGCCATGTACACGGCTCCCAACATGAGGCCCCCGGAACACAGCATGAAGAGAGGCCCGGGGTAAGAGTTGTCATAGAAATGAATGCCCCCAGCCATGACCGCTACGGTGAGAAAGATACTTGCCGGGATGCGCCAGTTGAGGTGATTGCGCGCCGCCAGATAAATCCCGCCCAATAAAATAAACAGCGTGGACGTTTCACCCACGGAACCACTAGTCGATCCCCAGAACAGCGGCAGGATCTCCGTGGAGATTTGTTCGAACTTCATGAGTCCCAACGGGGTAGCACCTGTCATGCCGTCAGCCAGCGAGGGACTCATCAAGGGAAAGGCAAAGTTATCGCCGCGCAGGGAAAGCCAGTTTTCAGTGGGCACCGTCCAAGTGGTAATGGCCACAGGAAAGGCAGCTTGCAAAAAGGCTCGTCCCAGCAAGGCCGGGTTGAAGATATTCTGACCCAACCCACCAAAAATCAGCTTGCCAAAGGCCATACCAAAGGCGCCGCCCAGAAAGGCCATCCACAAGGGAAAGCCCGGCGGCAAGGTAAGGCCCAGCAAGACACCGGTGATGACGGCCGAACCGTCAAACAGGCTCTTCCCGCCTGATGTGCCGAAAAATCGCTCCACGAGTAACACACCGGCACAAGACGCCAGGATGACCAATAAAGCGCTGGGGCCGAAGAAGTAGATGGAGGCTCCCACCACCGGGGCCAGACTCATGACCACGGACCACATAATGGTGGGCGTGTCGTCTGCGGCTCGAATATGCGGTGACGCCGTTACATGCAAAGCTTTGTCAGTCATGATGATATTTTTCGCAGCTGATTTTTAGACATAGCAAAAAGTTGGCTGAGCGGAATATTCGAAGGGCAAGCATAGGAACAGCAGCCACACAGCATGCAATCATTCAAATGAGTCTCCACCATTTCTTCGTAGCGTTCGACACGGGCCAGGGAACCCAGCTTCTGCGGGTTGAGGAAAATGGGGCAAGCCTCCAGGCAACGACCGCAACGAATACAGGGCATCACCTCTTGCTGCTTGCACTCATCCTTGGAGAGCACAAGCACGCCGCCCGTCCCTTTCAAGATGGGCACGTCGAGGTTGCCGACCGCTAAACCCATCATGGGACCACCGAACACGACTTCCTCTGCGTCATCGGTTAGCCCGCCGCATTGGTCTAATAAGTCGCGCAACTTGGTGCCGAAGGGAACGACCCAATTGCCGGGTTTTTTGATTCCCCGCCCCGTAACCGTGACGATGCGTTCAATTAAAGGCAAGCCGGTTTCAAACACTTCACTGATCATGGCCACGGTGGCGACGTTTTGCACCACGGCACCAACGACACTGGGCAGAGCTCCCGATGGGACTTCCTTCCCCGTAACGGCCTTGATCAACATCTTCTCTGCACCCTGTGGATACTTGACTTGCAGAGGCTGAATGCTCACGTCTAAATCCGTGGGAGCTGCTTTTTGCATGGCTTCAATGGCATCGGGTTTATTGGATTCAATCCCCACCACAGCTTTGGTGATGCCCAGGCCTTTGAGCAAGATTCGAATGCCCGTGTGCACTTGTTCGGCACGCTCCAACATCACGCGGTGATCCGAGGTCAAGTAGGGTTCGCACTCGCAGCCGTTAATCAACAAGACTTCAATTTTTTGATCTTTGGGTGGATTGAGTTTCACAAAGGCAGGAAAGGCCGCGCCTCCCAAACCCACGACTCCCGCCTCGCGAATGGCATCTGAAATTTGCGAGGGTTCAAGGTCTTCCCACCTCGGCACCATGCGTGGGCGTGTCTGCTGCGTTGAATAGGGGTCTACTTTAATGCGCACGGCCTCAACGGAGCCCCCGTTGGGATGAGGCCAAAGCGCAATGTCTTTGACCGTACCCGCTGCCGTAGCGTGAATGGGCGCCGAGATAAAGCCCGAAGCTTCGGCCAACATATCGCCGCGCTGGAGGCGATCGCCAATTTGCACCAAGGCCTTGGCCGGTGCGCCCAAATGCTGGGACAGGGGCAAGATCAGTTCATCTGGAAAAGGAAGGCGGCGCGAGGCAATCCCCGCGGTAATCGCCTTTTCATCGGGCGGATGCACTCCACTTTTAAAGCTCAACAACGCGCTCATGACATCCTCAGTTAAAGGGCTCTGCTCGTTTAATCAACCTATCCAAGTCCTTTTCCTTCGGATTGAGCGGATTGCCAGGGTGGATGATTTCCGCGGGGCAAGCCTCCGCCGCCATCACCATCTGCTTAAAGGTGCCTTTCTTTGCATCTTTGATGTAGGCCTGCTTCTCACCGTTATAGGCGAAGACCTTGTCATTGATATTGGTGCACTCATCGCAAGAGGTGCAGCGAAGGGTGTCGATGTAGGGATCCATGCCCATGTCATCATCGTCATCATCTTCTTCCTGCGCCGGGGCTCCTGGTGCCACCACTTCCACCGAGGGCGTCGGCACCGCGATTTCCGTTCCCGGTGCAGGAGCAGGCGCTGCGCCTGTGTCAAACAAGAGTCCCGTGGACGTGCCTAAAGGTGGCCCGCCCCAACTCTCTGCCTTTTCCAAAATCGTGCCTAAGGTGGTTTCGCTGCCCGAGCGCAAAAGCCCTTCGGCCATGCGCCGCGCAATTTCTTTTGGATACTCGGTGCGAAGAGCCGTGAGCTTTCCTTCGTACTCAACTCTCAGGGCTGCGAGCTTGGCGTCGAGTTCTTCTTCCAAACCCTCAGCGACGGTTTCGCGCGCGGCTTCTGAGATTTCAACGCCTGCCATTTCTTTGAGCTGTGACCAGAAGTGCAAGCGTTCCTCAGCCAAGGCCACGATCTCTTCCGAGACGCTCATCTTCCCCAGCTTGCGTTCCCTATCGATGGTGTGAATAAAGGGCGTGACGTCCTCACGCTCGTCTTCATCCATATCCAAATACTCATGGAAGGGAGCCAGCTCTTGATCCTCTTTGGTTCTGGCGAAGTGCTTGCGGAAGCGAGCTTCGCCCGCGGCCCAGTCCGCAATGGTCATGGGCACTTCGAGCTTGGCTTCATCGCCATCGTCATTGAGGTATTCCAACACATACATGGGCCAGGTATCGTCCATGGCCGGGTTGCCATCCAGATCCAAGCACTCCGAGAAGGTCCTACCCGCATCGGGATCGAACACCATATTGGGCACAGCTCGGCTCTCCAAGGCTTGCTTGGCAGCATCGAAGGAACTGTCATCGGAGATTCCCCACTCCGTGGGGCAAGGCGTGTTCAAGACGAAAATAGCGGGATGCCTGGCAGCCAATCCCTTGATCACATTGCGCAACAAATGCGTGGGTGTCGCTTGGGAACTCTGGAGTACGAAAGCCCCGCGATGTGCCATGGCAATGAGCGCCAACTCTTTGCGCGTCTCTTTCTTGCCACGCTGGCCCGCACCAAAGCCCGCCATATCCGAGATCTGCCCACCGAAACCACTGGTACACGCTTGGCCGCCTGTGTTGGAGTACACCTGCGTATCCACCACCATGACGCGAATGGGTTTGTCAGAGGCCAGCAAGCGTGAGAGGTTTTGGAAACCGATGTCCATCATGGCCCCGTCTCCACCGACAGCAAACAGCGGCGGACACAGGTTGAATTCTTCGTCGTCGAACAGTTCCCAATTAAAACATTGGAAGAACTTTTCGTCGCGCTTTTCGTCATAGCTGCCATCGAGCAATTTCTGTGCGCGACGCACGGCGATAAAGCCGTCGGCCATCTTGCGCATATGCCCTTCAAAAATTCCTACGGCCACCGAAGGCGCATCCTGGAACAAGTGGTTCACCCAGGGGAAGGGATAAGGATTGTAGGGATAACTCGAACCCCACACAGAAGTGCAACCCGTCGAGTTGGTGAAGCCCATGTGTGCACGACCGCGACCGCTGGGGCCTTCGGTATAACGCCACTGCAGGTCCTTCAATTCGCGAATGGCGTCCACGAGCGGTGTCAACTCTGCAGCTCTGTCTGAGTCAACAGTCACTCCTAGAGCGGAACCGGACCCTTGCACCAAACCTTCCAAGTCGGCATCGGATGAGAGCAGAGAGCGCGCCTTGCTGTCGAGCGCTTGAATCAACTCCTCCAGCTTCTCCACCTGCGCATCGACGCGCGGCACCATCAAGGCAGTGACGGCTGCGACCACCAAATGGATCACGGTCTTTTCACCACAGCCCATGCAAGCGCCGTCGCCGCCCACCATGGATTGGTAGTTTTCCTTCTTCAGCAACAAGGAAGAGAGCACACCGATGCCCTCGTCCAAGTTGGAAATCTTGACGAAGGCATCCTGGGTTTGAGGCAGGTTCTTCCACAAGCTCCAGTTCTCCCGCAGTTCAGCCACGGCGTCGTCGGTCTGAACCACCGTTACCAAGGCATTGTCGGGACAAACAGCAACGCAGACATCGCAACCCTTACAGGTTTCAGGATTCACCGTAATGGACAACAAGCCACCGGAGTCTTTAGCCTTGCCTTCGGGCACATCGAAGAAGGGAACTGTCTTGGCCAGAGGGAAATCCACCAAGGCCGCGTGAACCTGGTCGTACTCCAAATCCATCTCAGTACGGCGGTCCGCATCCCACTTCATTTTTGCAGCGATGTTCTCGTAGGCCTTTTCGAAAACACTGGAGTAGGTGACGAAGTCCTCGCTGCGCAAGAGTTTGCGCGACTCCTTACCCAGGTTTTTCACCAACTGGCGGAAGCGCGCAAAGGGTTGACGCTCTGGCTCAGCCGTCGTGATCGCCGCCTCTAATACTTCCTCGACAGTGTTTACGACACCAGGGATGGCGGAATCGGGACACTGCGTCCAACAATTACTGCAGCCCGTACAGTTCTCGGGAATAAATTTGGGAATGGTGAAGCGCACGCCTGTCATATCGCGCGTGCTGGCCGTGGCCGCAGGCATCGCGGACACCGCTGTAAAGGGATCGGCGAGAACATCCTGCCCCGTCTTGTACATGGTGCACACCTGGTCCCAGAAACGACCGGGGTTGCCGATGCCATCCTGGCAGCCGCCTTCCATGCGTTCTGGCATCACGGGCAAGTGCGTAGCCGCACCGCTCTGCTCATCCAACTGGGCGTAATCGACCTCTTGCACTTCGTCGAACCCACGGCGGATCACGCGCAGATTATCTTCCACCACACGCTCGCCCAGATGACCGAACTTCTTGGTCAACTGCTTGCGAATGCCTTCAAACAAGCGTTCTTCCGACAAGCCCTCTCGCTCCATGAGAGGTGCCGTGCGGAAGAAGGCGCCCATGAAAGCAACACCTTGCATGCGATACTTGAGTTCCACATCCGAAGCTTCCTCACGAGCAATTTCAAACCCGTTCACAAAGAAGATGCGAATGTTCTTCTGGCGAACCGTGTCTTGCGCAACCTGCGGCAGGGTCTCCCACACCGCCTGGGCATCCTGATCACTCTGCACAACCAACACGCCGCCGTTACCGAGCCCCGCCAGAGGATCGATGGAGTGGTGAAACACATTGGGATCGGGGCAGAGTACAACACCGACATTTTTCACTTCGCAGTTCAAGAGCAAGGGCTCGTGCGACAGCGTTGCGTAGAAGGTTGTCGGCTGTCCTTTCTTTTCCGATCCGTACTTCGGGTTGGCCTTGATGTGCAAGCCCAAGAGTTGCGCCGATGTAAGCGCCAGGTTCTTCCCCATGGTGATGGCACCCCAGCCGCCCACAGAATGAATGCGAACAGCGGTGGTGCCTTCGGGGTCGATGTTGATGTCACCGGCAGAATCAATGGCCAGCTCACCCACCTCGGGGTAACCCTCCATGATCTGCTCTTGCCAGATTTGCAGCTTGGGCAGGGTCGTATTTTTACGGATGAAATCAATGCCCAGATAGAACTGCCGCTTGCGATTGCCGTCCTCCAACATGTTTTCCACGGCAGCGATGAGATCACCCGGTTGCAAATCGCGGCTGCCCATACCAAAGGAACCCGAGAAGAAATCGGGAATCTCTGTGGCTTGAATGGAAGCCAGACCCGGGTGAGGCAATTCACCCTTCTGGGCCCGAGAATTCTCATAGGCCTGGGCCATACAGGAACGAATTTCGCGCAAGACGGGAAGATCGACCGCCAGAGGTTGATCCGTGCGCTCCAACACCGTGACAGCTTTCTTGCCACGCAGCATCGAGGAGATCAAATCCGCCGGGAAAGGTCGGAACATCACCAAGTCGAGCACGCCCACTTTAAGGCCGCGCGTCTCGCGAAGATACTTGGCGGCCGCCATGGCATTGGGCACAAGCGAGCCCTGCCCCGCAATGACGTATTCCGCATCTTCCAAGTTGTAACCCATGACGCGGGCGTAGGAGCGACCCGTGAGTTCGGCGTACTCTCGCATGGCCTGATCGGTTAAATCGGCGATGTGATCGAAATAGAAAGGTCGCTGCGCTGCCACACCCTGGGCGTAGCTTTCTTGGTTCTGCACCACGCCCAACATGGCGGGATAATCGTAGTCGTACATTTCCGGTATGCGCCGACGCTGTTCGCCAAAGACCAACTGCTGCGAAGGCGTGGGCGAGTCAATGAGATCCGCCGGGTCCCCCAAGTATTCCTTCACCAATTCCCGCTCGGGCATTTGGAAGGATTCGATGACATGACTCGTCAAGAAACCATCCTGCGCACAGATGCCGGGGTTTAGCGAGAGTTCCGCCGTGCGATGAGAAATCAAGTTCAGGTCGGCCGCCGCTTGCACATCCTTCGCAAAGAGCTGGAAGAAACCCGTGTCATCCACGGCGTGGTAATCATCGTGACCGGCGTGCACATTCAGCGAGTGTTTGGTCATGGCCCGACAGGCCACATTGAGTACGTAGGTGAGGCGCTTGCCCACGGCCGCGTAAAGCGACTCGTGCATGTAAGCGATGCCCTGCCCACTGGAGAAGTTGGTAGAGCGCATGCCCACCATACTCATGCCCGCGGTCACACCGGCGGCGGCATGTTCCCCTTCGGGCTCAAAGAAGATTAGACTGCGACCGTTGACATTGCGCTTGCCCGCCGCCACTGCAGCGGCCCATCCCTCACCCATCTGTGTGGAGGGTGTAATGGGATATGCTCCCGCAGCTTCACTGGCTGCGGTTTCCATGGCGACCACAGCGGCGCTGCCGTCGTCGGTCGCCTTGATTCCTGGGTATTTAGGGCTCGATAGATCTTTCTTCATATCGCTTCCATCCTCAGTTCTGATGGGCTTTCTTGAAACTGGGCGCCCTCCAACCAGATAATAGCGCCCGTCGGACAACGGGAGGTCGCTTTGGGATTAGCCAATTCGTTCTTATCGTAATCGATGACGGCAAGACCGTTTTGAATCTCGATCAAACCCGACTCGGCATCTTGCACACACTTGCCGCAGGCGGTGCAGGCCACAGAGCACAAATCTTCCGCGGCATCGCCGTCAATTAAATTCTTGCATTGCACAATGAGTTCCTGACTCACCGGCATCAACACATAGAGATCTTTGGGACAGCTTACCACGCAGTCATTACAAGCGGTGCAGAGTTCGGGGATCACCACGGGCAGCAGGTCGTCATTCATATAAATGGCGCCAAAGGTGCAAGACACTTCGCAATCGGCCAGCCCGAGACAACCCCAGGTACAACCTTTGCCACCCCCGGCGACTACCGATGCGGCCTTGCAAGTGTCAACACCGGCGTAATCTGATTTCTGAACAGCCTGACGGCTGCCCCCGGCGCACAACAATCGAGCAATTCGTCGATTGGCTTCGCCAGCATCGACGCCCAGGTACTCCGCCACGTCGTTGAT
Source organism: Pseudomonadota bacterium (assembly GCA_003353845.1). Taxonomy (GTDB): domain Bacteria; phylum Myxococcota_A; class UBA9160; order UBA9160; family JADFDR01; genus GLO-12. The sequence goes on from PIVT01000072.1 coordinate 11,440, forward strand.
GTCATCGGGGCCCATCACGGTACAACCCACGGGCTCTTGTTCACCGAGCGCCAGGCCTTCGGCAAAGGCATGACAACCGGGCGTACCACAGGCCCCGCAGTTGGTTCCGGGCAGGAGTTCTTCGAGATCGTGAATGCGTGGATCTTCCCACACTTTCAACTTTTGATTCGCCAGTGCAATCAGGAGGCCGAACACAAGTCCGACGCCTCCCAGGATCAGCACAGAGCGCAGAATCAACTCGGCATCCATATCCTAAAACCTCAGGCTGATAAATTAGAAATCTCGGCCTGGCTCAATAGCCACGCCGATAGTCGACCTGCAGGATCCACCTGCTCGGTCTCTGCGCCTTCGCTTTCAGCGGCGGCAGGTTGTGCCGTCAACACTTTAAGCAAGGCCAGTTCTTCCGTTTGTTGATTCGGACTCAGGCTTCCGATGCGCACCAGTTTCGATGCCGGCGGAATTTCCAAAGCCGTAAAGCGTTCGTGTGAAGTTTCACCCGCTGCGGGATCGTGCACAAAGCTAGCGACCGAAGCCGAGAACACGCCGGCCACAGCGGCTCCCGCACAAGCCGTAAAGGCATCTAGCGGGGCATTGTCACTGGACTGCTGCACAAACACACCCGGCGTTACCACACGGGCCAGGGCTGCTGGCGGGGCATCGCCATCGACCACGAGGACGATTTTCGCGCCACCGTCGAGGAAATTGGCCAGGCTCGCCGCACGCAGATCGCCACCGCTAAGCTCGACCAGTAACGGAGGGGCTGCGGCTCGCTGTGCCGAGTTCCAGTGTGTGAAGGTCACTTGCTCAAGCAAGTGCCCGTGCTTCTCCGCGTCATACTTGCTTGCCTTGGCCAGCTCAATCACCTGAGCGGCGCCAAACACGCGTCCCAGTCTGCCGAACTTGCGCGCCAGTGAGCTACCCAGACTCCCACCTTCCGGCACGCGCAGCGTGAAGAGATCTTCGTCGGCCAACAACTCCGTCAGCACTTTCAATGCTGCTTCTACCGGTGCCACCTGATCCGATGGCAACGCAGACGTCGTAGGTTTGGCATAGACGGAAAAACGTTCTACGTCGATCTTCTCCGTGGCGAAGTTTCCCAGGGACACTTCCTGATCGGTCAGGTTCTGCTCTTCGCTGCCAGCACCTTGGGCAACCTGGACCATGCCGCGCACCTGGTCTGCCATGGACACCAATGCCGAGCGGAAACTGCCCGCGCGATCCTCAATGGCTTTGTGGGCCAAAACTCGTTGCTCTTCAGACGGCATAACGATCGAACTCCGTGTTGATTTTCTGGATCTTCTCGGCGGCCGTCACACTGACCACCTCCCGTGTATCCTCATAACAAGGCAATTCACCATTGCGGTAGAACAAACCCAAACGAACTCGGTTCTCCACCTCGGCGTAATGGCGACCACCGTCCAGATCCTTTGGATCATGGATAATGCGGTTCTTGAAAAGCTTCTCCAAACCCGGAGCATCGATGCCATTTTCATGTACCAGCAACTCGTTGTTGTCAGGGTTCTTCACAGCATCCGTAAATACATCGGGAGTGAACTTCGGGCAGCGCTGCAAGATGCGAACAAAGGAGAAGCCTTTGTGCTCATAGGCTGCTTGTAGCGTGGCATACATATGTGCCGGAATCCAATCCGCTGTTTGTGCCACAAAAGAGGCGTTGGAAACACCCAGCGTGGCAGTCAATGGATTTAATGGGGGCAAGTACGAACCACGTGGCATGGTGTTGGTCGAAAAGCCTATAGGCGTGGTGGGTGAAGTCTGCTTCTTGGTCAATCCGTAGATGTTGTTGTCCAAGAGAAGCACCGTCATATCCATGTTGTAGCGTATGGCGTGAATCCAGTGGGCTGTACCAATGGAACAGCAATCGCCATCACCCATCACAACGAACACATCCAATTCGGGACGCGTCAGCTTCACGCCCGTGGCGATGGGCAAGGCGCGTCCATGAATTCCGTGGAACCCGTAAGAATTCACATAATGTGGGAAGCGACTGGAGCAACCGATACCTGAAACGAAGACCGTGTTCTCTGGTTGGAGCTGCTCTTTGGCCAACAAGCGCTTGGTGGCGTTCAAGGCACCGAAGTCACCACAACCCGAGCACCACTTGGCGACACACTTCTGATAGTCGTCGACTTCGTAGTGAGCGAAATCATCATCGCTTATACAATTAAGGAAAGAGGGCATGCTTACGCTCATGATGCGGCTCCGTTTTCGAGATGTGAGACAATCGCGTTGTGGATATCACCGGGTCGAAGAGGCTGACCGGGTACGCGGGTCCAGCAATCGATGTCCACCAGCGTGTGAGCCCGCAACAGCCAACACATCTGCCCCAGGCGGCGATTTTCTGCCGTGATGTATGGATCACCCAGCCGGTCGCTGTAATTGATCTCCACTGTCATCACACGCTTGAATCGACTGAAAATTTCTTTGAGTCCTGGCTCCAGGGGGGACATGAAAGTCAGGTGACAAGAAGACACCTTCAACTTATCGGCGCGCGCTCGCCCCACGGCTTCTTCAATGGCACCGCGCGTTGATCCCCAACCCACAATCAGCAGATCCCCTTCTTCGTCACCGACAACGGTCGGTGGTTTCAAGGTTGACTGGAAGACGGCCAGCTTTCGACTCCGCATATTGCAGCCAAGCTCGTTGCTCTCGGGCTCATAGGAGACCTTGCTGAACTCATCATGCGCCAGGCCGGTCACGGTGTACTGCCCGTTGGCTTGTCCGGGGATGATGCGTCTGGAGAGCCCCGTCGAATGGTCCCAGTCATAGGGCAAGGTACCTTCAGGGACAGCCGACAGATCCAAGGGTGCTTCTTGCCAACGTTCGTCCAACTGCGGTCGTGGGAACTGCTGCACACCTGTGGCCAGGTTGGCATCGGTCAAGACAATGACCAAGGTGCGGAAGGTCTCGGCAATCCGCCGTGCCGTAATCATGGATTGGAAACAATCTTCAATGGTGGCAGGTGCCATCACCACGCGCGGGGCATCGCCATGCTGGCCATACAGAGCGGCCAGGAGATCACTTTGCTCCACCTTGGTGGGCAGACCCGTAGAAGGGCCGCCTCGTTGCACGTCCACCAACACCAACGGCATCTCAGTCATGACCGCCAGTGCCATGAATTCTGTTTTCAGCGCCATGCCCGGACCCGACGTCACCGTCAAGGCCACCTTGCCCGCATAGGATGCACCGATGGCCACACCGGCGGCTGCGATTTCGTCCTCCGCTTGATGCACCATGCCGCCATAGCTTTCGATAATGTCACACAACTCGTGAGACACCGAGGTCGCCGGCGTGATGGGATACATGGCACAGAACTCCATGCCCGCAGCAATGGCACCCAGGGCTGTCGCCTGGTTTCCGTTCATCACCACACGCGCTTCTTCGTGAACCTTGGCGGGAACATCAAACTGAAAATCCAGATTCTCGCGCGCCCACTGTATACCGAGTTCAACCAAGGCAATGTTGAGTTCGGTGACCTTGGCGGGCTTGCGTCGGAAGATGTTGGCGATTTGTTTCTTGATGAGATCTAAATCGCGCTGATAAACCTCGGCCAGCATGCCGAGCGCGAACATGTTTTTCCCGTGATGCGGATTGTCGACGATCTTGAGGCTCTCTTCCTCAATGGGCACTTTGACAATGCGATAGTTCGCGGAGGACATCTCCTCCATGGCCGTAGCCCATTCCTTGCGGATATTTTCGTCGTCGTGGTTTTCCCACATGTCCTCGACGAGAATGATGCATTCATCATCCAAGGAATCCAAACGGTGACGAGAAAGCAAAACTTGCTCGTTGAAAGCTACCGCCAACTTGGTGCGGTCTCCCCAGTTGGTGATCTGCTCTGTGCCAAAGCGAATCAAGTTACCACTGGTGCTCGTAACGTGACGGGGCGGAGGCTCAATCTCAGCCGGGATAATCTCCACCGTCCAAACGCCGTTTCCCATCTTTGCACTAACGGATCCAAAAATCTGACCGCACTTCTGTGCGCCCTCTCCCGAATTCGCAATGATCTCAACGGTGTGTTCTGGTACGCAAAATACTTTCTTCGCTCCCGTATCCAGACTGTCGTTCAATTCCGATTTCGCCTCACCTTTGGCCAAGGCAGGTGCTGAACTAGTCACTTCCTTCTTCCTCCCAGAGAACACAAGAATCCGTCATGTCTAAGTTACTTGCAGGCTATTGATTCCGGCCCCGAGCGGGCCAAGATGTGCGTGCAAGAAAATCTTTTTTACCGATATCGGTATGCGCTGCATTGTCCTTTATATTCTTTAGAAACGCTCAGTTTTTATTGTGGCAAAGTGCCGCAGATGCAACGAATTTACCCTAAAAACGGTCTATTTTTTCTCTGCCCGTGGAAAGCAGGTTTAGTGTCGGGCTTTCTTGCGCAGGCGATCCAAATCTCGCTTGGAGTCTCGCTCTTTAATGCTGTCCCGCTTGTCGTGTAGCTTCTTACCTCTACAGACCGCGACCTCCACTTTGCAACGCCCGCGTTCGTTGAAATAGATCGAAAGTGGGACAATGGTGACGCCTTTGGATTTCACTTGATCGTGCAGTTTGCGAATTTCCCGGGCATGCATGAGCAGCTTTCGCTTACGGGTCGGTTTCAGATTGTCTCGGGCTTGTTCATAAGGCCCGATATGACAGTGAAGCATGAAAAGTTCGCCCCTTTCGATCTGACAATAGGCATCTCCCATGCTGGCGTTCCCCGCCCGCAAGGATTTCACTTCGGCGCCTGTCAACGCAATGCCTGCCTCCATCTCGTCCAAGATCTCATAGGAAAAGCGAGCTTTGCGATTACTTGCAATCGTCTTCACGCCGCCCGTCTCTGAGTTCTTGCTCTTCTTTGCCGCCATAACCAGTCACCTTAGCAACCCCCAAACTCAAAAACCTGTAGGCATTTGGTTGGGTGCCCGGGGCTGCGGAGGGCAGACCTCGTGCTCAAACATGCAGTGGCAACTGCGCGCGAGGCCCACCCTCCTCCGCCCCGAATCAACCTGGTACCAATCCGGATCCGTGTTTGATGAAAAAATAAACAGTAAAAAACGCCCACCACATTGAGTGGTGGGCGTTTTTTCAGCCTCAAAGAGGCGTCGATTCAGTATGGACCGGCCAAAGTCAATCGAGTAAGCGGTGACTTGATCAGGGGCGGAGG
>PIVT01000555.1 GCA_003353845.1 Pseudomonadota bacterium
GTCGTTCAGCATGCCCAGCACGGCAGGACTCCAGAAGTTCCAATTCTTGTTGTACGACAGGGTGGCCGAGTGTGCCCTCAACAAGACAGAGATGCAGGTATGCGAGTGGTTGAACACAGCGATCGAGCCCGATGTTCCTTACGAGAAGCTAGCAAAGACTAAATCCACTTGGAGTAGCATCAACCGCAAGCTGATCGTGGCCTTAGGGCCGGTCCTCACGGGCGCCTTCGGACGGAGCATTACCGAAGAGGAAGCAGAACTGATCCTCAAGAAGAAACGTCGGCTTACCGCCCTCCAGATCCTCCGAAGGCTTTTCAACCACCTACAGACCAATCCCGAAATGAAAGAGGTCTACGGTCTCCAGGACCTCATGGCCGTGCAATGGCAAGGAGACAAGAACAAGGCACTGTTCAGGCACAACTGGAGCACCAAGGTCCTACACCTCGACGGAACCGTCGGTGCCAAGGTCAGGACCGCGTTTCTCCTGGAAAGGATGGCCGAATCGACAGACATGGCTACACACATCACCCTTCACAAGGCGAAGTACCGAGGCCACGAGTCGAAAGCGGAAACACACCAGGAGACACAGCAAAGGTACGACGACTTGATGGGTATTCTCAACGATGCCATCAAGGTTGAAGTCCGTGCCAAGAACAGGGCCCAGGAACTCAAGGCTCAAGCCAAGGCAGGAGGTAAGGGACAGGATGATCCGCCCACCGTCGCCGCTCCAGGAGAGAAGGGTGACGGCAAGGGTAAGGGGAAAGGTAAAGGTAAGGGAAAAGGTAAGGGAAAGTCAGAAGGTAAGGGAAAAGGAGGTGAAGACAAAGGAAAAGGTAAAGGTAAGAGCAAGGACAAGAGCAAGGACGGTAAAGGTAAAAGTAAGGGAAAAGAAAGTGGTGGTTGGGCGAAGCTGGATACATCAGCACTGAAGGTTGCTGACGGGAGAC
>PIVT01000556.1 GCA_003353845.1 Pseudomonadota bacterium
ATTTTCCTGTCTTGTCTTGCCGTTTGGAAGAAGATGAGAGGAAAGCCCTATGACCTGGGAGGCGGCTCGGCCATGCCACTTTATGGTCAAAACGTGAGGGGACTCATTATTCTGAAACTGGCGAAAGTCATTCAGTTCATGAAGGATCGGCGGATCCTGGGCGCAGCGCTTCAGGAAATGTGGCGCGTGACCAAAGACGGTGTCGAGATTGAAGAAACCCCGGATGGGTATCTTATCATCCACCATGGAGAGGCGAACCAGAACTGCAAGCGAGGGCGCAACGGCGTCGCCATCACTCTCAGCCCGGAGGCTCGCACGGCCTGGGAGCTCGGAGGGAAGAAGATTGACTTCAAACGTTTCGATCTTCCGCTCGCCTTCGTCGAGTGGGCCACCCTCGCGCAAGACCGCGCGGCCGTGCGCCAGCGCGTAACTGAGCCCCCCTTCGCCATCGGAAAATCGTTCGTGAGAAGCCCACGGGGCGACTCGCGGGCTACGCCGGAGGAGAAGCTGCGGGCGAAAGTGCAACGCGCCGCCGAGGCCGCCGAACGCCGAGCCGAGTTCCTCACGAACTTCACCGCCCACCAACCGCAGAACTACTCATGAACTGTTTCACTTTTATCTTACGACTGCCATCAGTGGCGCCTTGCACACCCCACGGGGGGGGCACCACAAAAAGAAAGCTGATCTTCCCGTCACATACCTATCCCGCCCTGACCGGCACGCCAGAGATCCACGCCCACACACAAGTGCCTTGCACACCCGCACTTGCCCTTTCTGTCCAACCACACATGTTTTTGACCAACATGCGCAACGCACGCGCACCAGCTTCAACCCGCAGCATTGGCTTTTGTGTCATATGGGTTTGTATTAGTTCAAGTTCAAGTTTAAGGGTATGCTGATGTCGCCTTGCCCTAAAAAAATACAGGGGACATCGAGGTGGATAT
>PIVT01000073.1 GCA_003353845.1 Pseudomonadota bacterium
TGTGCGTCCCTATACCAGCCTGTTTTTCATCGTCGTCTTCTTCATCTTGATGCACTCAGGGGTCGAGGGCGTTCGCAACTATCTGCTCAAGCCCCTGTTTGACGATGTCATCATGGCAGAGAAGCCCTCGCTGCCATCCACCAATTCACTGCTTCAAACCTTCGGCTTTGGTGACGCCCCGGAGCCCGGCTCCCCAGAGACCCCAGCGAACTTCGAAGAGCGTGTAAAAACCCAAGCGGAGCTGGCAGCTGAGGAAGAATTCAGAACCACGCTGTTTGACATCTGCCGCTGGGCCTTGCTCGTTGTGCTACTGGTGCCGCCCACTCTGTTCATCAAGGATTACTTGATTGAATATATTCTGGGTCGTGTGCGCGTTGATATTCAACAACAACTCTGCTTGAAACTCCTGGCCTTGCCGCTGAGCTTTCACGAAGGCACCACGCGCGGCGACTTACTCTCGCGCACCATCAACGATGTCACGCAAGCTCACCATGCGCTGCGACTTTTATTCAGTGACTTACTCAATGCCATCGTACGCATCCTGCTCTTTTCCAGCATCATGGTTTACATTTCCTGGCAGCTGGCCGTCCTCGTATTGGTTCTTGCGCCCGCGATGGTGTGGGTCGTCAACCGCTTCGGAAAGAAAATTCGCAAGTCGGCCAAACGCCGACAGGAAAAAGTCAGCGACCTCACACAGCGACTTACCGAGATTCTGTCGGGCATCAAAGTCATTCAGGCTTTCCAAGGTGAGGAACGCGAATCCGTTTCCTTCGGCAACGAGAACCGCCTGCTGTTCAAGCGAGAATTAAAGGTGCGGAAAATTCGCATCCTCTCTCGAGCTGTGATCGAAATGATCGCCCAGAGCGCCGCACTCTTCATCATCATGGTCGGCGCTTTGATCGTTAGCGAAGGGCTGTGGGGGCTTTCCATGGGTAGCCTCTTGTTCTTCTTTGCCACCCTCCAAGGCACCAACCGACCCGTTCGAACCGTCACCAAGGGTTGGAACCAGCTCATGGATTCGCTGCCCGCCGCCGAGCGTTTTTTCGAACTCATGGATACCCCTTCTATGACGGCCGACTCCGAAGGCGCACTGGAAATCCCGGGCGTCAACGAGTCCATCACCTTCGATGATGTCAACTTTTCCTATGGCCGCGAACCCGTGCTGCAAGGGATCAATCTCGAAGTGAAGGCCGGGGAGATCGTGGCCTTCGTGGGAAAAACGGGATCTGGCAAGACCACCCTCGTCGACCTCCTCATGCGTTTTCAAGATCCGGTTAGCGGTTCCATCAAGATTGACGGCTGCGATCTTCGCGACATCAAGCGCACCTCCTTACTTGAGCATATGTCCGTCGTATCCCAGGATGCTTTTCTTTTTCAAGGCACGATTGGCGAGAACATCCGCTATGGCCGCCCCGAGGCCAGCGACGAGGAGGTACTGTCGGCCGCGCGCGCAGCCCACGTGGATGAATTTGCCAGCACATTAGATAAGAGATACGACACCAATGTGGGTGAGTCGGGTGCACAGCTTTCCGGCGGGCAACGCCAACGCATCACCATCGCGCGCGCCCTTTTAAAAAACCCTGACCTGTTAATTTTTGACGAGGCGACAAGTGCGCTGGACACGCAAAGCGAACGCTATGTTCAAGACGCCATCGACCGACTACTGGGCGAGCGCACCGTCTTTGTCATCGCTCATCGCTTGTCCACGATTCGTCATGCAGACAAAATTGTCGTCCTGGAAGACGGGGTAATTTCACACATCGGTACCCATGACGAATTACTGCAAAAAGAGGGGCTGTACCAAACATTGATGAGCGTCCAAGACTCCGCCGATTCCGAGATGGCGACGACCTGAAGCCGTTTTCTCTTCTACTCCCTCAATGCCTCGAGGTACAAGCTTTCAGCCTTGTCTGCAAAGTTCTGCGGCGTGAAATGTTCTTGAGCGCGTCTGGCCGCCGCCGCTCCCAGTCGCGCACGCAGTGCCTCATCTTCGAAAATGCGCAGCCAGGCCGCGGCCAGGTCGGCAGGATCTTCATTCACACACAACCCTGTTTCACCGTCCAAGACAATTTCTGACAAGGTGCCACGCCGCGTGGTCACCGCCGGAATACCACAGGCGGCCGCCTCCAATACAGCGCGGCAGGTTCCGTCGGAGCCGGGCACCAGAAACGTGAGCAGGTCCATACTGCGCAACACATCCTCAAAATCATTCTGGATATAACCTGCAAAACAGATGCGATCAGCAATGCCCAACCGCCGTGCGGGCTCGATGGCCACTTCTTGCGCATGGGTTCCACGGCCAATCACGAGCAGTCGCGCCATGGGATCTTTTTCGAACAAGATCTTGGCGGCGTTCAAAAGCAAATCAAAACGACGATGGGTTTGCATGCGAGCGACAATGCCCACGACATGATGTTCTCGACCCAGACCCAGCTTTTCACGTGCCGCAGGATCGCGCGGCTTGGGCGTAAACCGCGCCAGGTCCACCGCGCCAAAGGCACCGGAGGTCGGCCTACCCTTGCGAAGGCCTTGATTGATCGCGGCGACACCAGGAGAAACGCAGAGCAATCCGTCACAACTGGCACCCAACAAATAGCGGTTCCAGGGCCACGCCGGGATGGCACCTCCCACGCGATAAGAACGAATCAGCGCAGGTCTGTTCTTTGCAGGCAGATGCCGCAGAGCACGCAGCACGAGAATTTGATCGCGGGTGTGCCAGGTGTGAACCAGTTCGATTTCATGCTCGCGCAGAAAGTCTGCCAGGCGCTGGACATCCTCTCGGTCAGCAAAAAGCCGAACACCCTTTGCCCGCTCCAGGATCAGATCAGGTGTCAATCCCGCCTGGCACGCCTCGCTGGCCAGCGAACGGCCTTCCCCTTCCCCCTGCGGACACGCCAGATAAACGGAGTGGCCGCGATCGCGCAACGCCAACCCCAAACGCAACATGGGCTCAGCGGGGCCGGTCCACTTCCAATCATGAGTGATTTGAAGAAGGTTCACGAACGGACGCGCTCCACCGTCAGCACACCTGGAATTCTCTCAATGCGTTTCATCAACCCCTCCAAGCTGCGCAAATGGGGGACGGACACATCAAAGGTCAACACCGCTTTGTCTTCCGGAGAGGTTTGAATATGGGCACCTTCGATGTCCACCTTCAGCCCTGCGATGGCCTTGGTGACCGACGCCAACAAACCCTGCTTATTATTCGAGTAGACACGAATACGAATGGAACGCAGCACGTGGGCTTTGGTATCCCAACGCACATCGACACGTCGCTCCGGATCCATCTCAAAGACCTTGCTGCAATTGCTCGTGTGTATCGTAATGCCACGACCGCGTGTAATAAAACCCGTGATATCATCACCCGGCACCGGGCTGCAACATTTGGCGAAACGGCTGAGCACGTCGTTCATGCCACTGACCAGAATGCCGGATTTGTCGGGTGAAATCCCTTCACGAATAAACTCGCGAATCTTTTCCGTCCGTCCGAGTTCATGCGGCTCGCTGTCGGGAAGCAGCTTGGCGATGAGTTCCTCCACATCGAGGCGACCGTACCCGACCTGCACCAAAACACCTTCAGCCGAGCCGCTGCCATGAGCCTTGGCATATTCTTCTAGCTCTCCGCTCCCCATAACACGACTCAGTGTAGATCCTCGCTTGCGCAAGGCCTTCTCTACAATGCCACGACCCAATTCCAAGCTGCGCTTATTTCCTTCAATACGCATCAACTGACGAATGCGATTACGGGCCTTGCCCGTAACGACCATATCGATCCAGTCCCGACGCGGACTGTGATGGGCATTCGTGATAATTTCTACCGTGTCGCCATCGTGAAGATGCGTTCGCAAGTTCACCATCTTGGCATTGACGCGCGCACCCGAACAAGTGTCACCCACCTCGGTGTGGATGGCATAGGCGAAGTCAATGGGGGTTGCGCCTTTAGGCAAGTTCAACACACGCCCTTTGGGCGTGAACACATAGACTTCGTCCGGAAACAAGTCGACCTTGACGGCATCAAGAAATTCGTGTGGATCATCGAGTTCTCGCTGCCACTCCAACAATTGTCGCAACCAAGCGAACTGCTTGTCGTCCTCTACAGAGGTTTGGTCACCGTGCTTGTAACGCCAATGAGCTGCAATTCCATTTTCGGCGCGACGGTGCATCTCGCTGGTTCGAATCTGAATTTCCATGCGCTCGCCGTAACGACCGATCACGGTGGTGTGCAAGCTCTGGTAGCCATTGGGCTTGGGCAAGGCCACGTAATCTTTAAAGCGACCCGCAACGGGCGGCCAGATATTGTGAATCACTCCCAGGACCGAATAAACAATTTCCATGGGAGCGTCGATAATAATTCGGAAGGCAATCACATCGTGGACTTCATCGAATTGAAGTCCACCGGACTCCATTTTATTGTGGATCGAGGGCAACCCCTTCAGCCGGCCAGTCACCTCACCCTTCAAGTCCGCTTCTTCGAGCTTGGCCTCCAAGGTCTCAATCACTTCATGCACATACTTGGAACGCGCGCGCCGATTGGTTTTGAGCTTTCGATCCAACTCCTTGGCGATATTGGATTTCAACGTTCTAAAACTGAGTTCTTCCAACTCCTCTTTCATCCAGTGGATACCCAGTCGATGGGCCAGTGGCACATAGATATCCATGGTTTCCTGAGCGACGCGCCGAGCCGCCTCATCATCCATATGCCGCAGTGTTCGCATATTGTGAAGTCGGTCCGCCAATTTGATCAGCAGGATGCGAATGTCCTTGGACATGGCCAAAAGCATTTTACGAAAGTTTTCTGCCTGCTTTTCTGTGCGCGTGGTGAATTCCACCTTCGCTAGTTTGGTCAGGCCTTCCACCAGAAACGCCACTTCATCGCCAAACGCACGTTCAATGGCTTCGAGTGTAGTGAGCGTGTCCTCGACCGTGTCGTGCAGTAAACCCGTCACCACACAGACTTCGTCCAGACGCATTTCGGCCAGAATGCTGGCCACGGCCAGGGGGTGAATGAGATAGGGCTCACCGGAAAGTCGCTCTTGCCCGTGGTGCACTTTGGCAGAGAACACATAAGCCCGTTGCAAGAGTGACAAGTCACTCTCGGGATTGTTCTCCAGCACCGTATCGGCGATGTCGTTAAAGCGAACCATTTGAAAGCCCCACGCGGCCTACAAAATCGGGGTTGTGAGCCAACACGTGCTCACACCCGAAAATTTCGTCCGCACGCTCCCATTCCTCATTTCGAATCAACTTCACTAATTCCATTACATCAGCGACGGCTTGATCCAAGTCATCGTTAATGACCGCAAAGCGATACTCCGGCGCAGACCGCAGTTCCGTACCCGCAATATCCAGGCGACTCTGAATGACATCTTCGGCGTCGGTCTGTCTCCCGCGCAACCGGCGCTCCAGTTCCTCCAAGGACGGCGGCAGAATAAAAATCGAGACGGCACCGGGAAGGGATTCGCGCACCTGCCGCGCCCCTTCCACCTCAATTTCAAGCAACACATCAAAACCAGCGCTCATTGCCTGTTCGATGGCAGCGTGACTCGTGCCATAGCAGTTGCCTCGATACTCAGCGTGCTCCAGAAATGCGCCTTGGTCCACCATTTCCTGAAAGGTCTCTTTGGAAACGAAATGGTAATCGACGCCGTTCTGCTCATCTCCGCGCCGTTCGCGCGTCGTATGCGATACAGAGAACACCAACTCCGGATCTCGTTCTACAAGCATGTGGCAAATCGTCGTTTTGCCCGTCCCCGAAGGCGCCGAAACAACCAAGGACACTCGTCGCCCCGGGTCAATGCTCTTCCTCTCTTTTCGGCCTGAATCCAACAATTCTTGATCCGCCCCCATAGTGGCTACCCGTCGCTCTCGCTGGACAACTCTTGCGCCAAACGGGTAGCAATGGTCTCTGGATTGATGGCGGACAAGATGATGTGGTCGCTGTCGGTCACGAGAATGGAACGGGTGCGCCGTCCCATCGTGGCGTCCACAAGTTTTCCACGATCAAAGGCTTCGTCACGCAGGCGCTTCATGGGAGCCGAACCCGGCGCGACAATGGCCACCACACGCGAGGATAACACCAAGTTGCCGTAACCAATATTGATCATGCCCATAGCGGTTGGCAAGCGTGTGCGACTTGCTTTGACACGTTCGCCCTTGCCGCCATCAGCGCCTTGATCTTTGTCGATCTCCAGCTCACTCAATGTTTTGTACCTGTTCCCGAATCCGTTCCAATTCTGTTTTTAGCTCGACCACCGAATGCGCCATGCTTGCATCGTTGGCTTTCGAACCGATGGTGTTGGCCTCCCGACCCATCTCTTGCAACAAGAAATCGAGTCGACGCCCGCCCGGGCAGCCGCGCTGCGTCTCCTCCAAGATAGAAAGGAACTGCCCCACGTGGCTTCGCAAACGCACGACTTCTTCCACGACATCCAACTTGTCCGCCGCCATGACCACTTCTTGATGCAAGCGGGCATCATCCAATCCGCCCACTTCTTCAGTCAACTCCTTGGCTCGGGCCGTCAGCCTCTCCTGTACCGCCAGCATCACATCGCCAGAGCGAGCTTCGAGCGCATCCGCCAGCCCTTCAATGCTTTGAAGCCGCTCACGTACATCTCTCTCCAGGTTTTCTCCCTCTGCAGCGCGCATCACCTCTAATGCGATCAGTGCCTGATCCACGGCTGCAAGAACTGCGGTTCGCACTTCTTCTTCAGGGATCTCCACCTCGACGGTGCGCGACACGCCGGGCAACAAGAACAACGAGGAAACATCGAGACCGGCAGACAAGTCATAGCGTTCTTCGAGTTCCTTCCCGACTTCGACGTACTGCGTGGCCACCTCGGTATCGATTTGCACCTGGGTAGCAACGGCTGACCCAGAGGGATTGACGATACTCAGATCCACCTTTCCCCGATCCAGGCGACCTTGAACCTGGCTGCGCACATCGGCCTCAAGGGCATTGTAAGCCTTGGGTATCTTCACTCGCACATCGAGATGACGATGGTTGACCGAACGCACTTCAACGTCAAAGCGAGTCCCCGCGACCTCCGCGCTGGAGCGGCCAAATCCCGTCATGCTGTGAATCATCGCTTCTCCTTCGCAGCCGCGATGGCCTCGGGCAAAGCCGCGAGAACTTCCTCTGGATTCGCAGTGGCCGTTCCCGTTTTTCTTACCACGACCCCAGCTGCTGCATTGGCAATGACAGCGGCCTCCAGGAGGGAACCCCCAGCGCGCAGACTCAGTACGAGAGCCGCGATGGTGGTGTCCCCGGCACCTTGCACATCGTAAACTTCCAAGGGCGGCGTCGAAACATCCACGCGTTTCCCGCTTCGGTCAAACAAGGACATGCCCTGTGAGCCCCGCGTAATAATCACATCGCCTCCGCCACAGCGACGTCGCAATAGCTGACCAACCCGATCCAAATCTGCATCATTGCGAATTCGGATACCGGTGAGCATTTCCGCCTCAGCCAGGTTGGGTTTCATCAAGGACGCGCCCCGAAAGGGAGCGATGTCAATCTTGGGGTCCACTGCAACGGGGAGCTTGCGCTCCACGCACTCTTTCATGATTCCGCGCGCGATGTTCTTGGAGAGAACGCCCTTGCCGTAATCCTCCAAGATCACCCCATCGACCTTCTCCAAAGCGGAACGAACGGAAGCTCTCAGCTTGCGAATAATGTCAGGCGGTACCGCCGCATCGGTTTCTCGATCAAAGCGAACGATTTGTTGCGATTGGGCGACGACGCGGGTTTTGACAATGGTGGGACGATCATGAGCCTTGATCATTCCTTTGGAATCCACGCCCAACTTCTCGAGCAGTTCGATCACGCGCTTGCCCGGTGCGCCATCGCCAATGAGTGCACAAAATTCACTGCGCGCACCCAAGGCCACAATATTGCGAACGACATTGCCCGCACCGCCCAAGACGGTGGCCTCGCGTTGCACGTGAAGCACGGGAACCGGAGCCTCGGGACTGATCCGCGTCACCTCGCCCCAGAGATATTCATCGAGCACCATGTCACCGACGACCAAAAGGTTGATCGCCGAGAATTTCTTAATCAGGCTTTCCAAACGCCGTCTTTCGAGACGAACCATCCGCAACAACTCCTCTGCCAGGTTTGAAACCGAAAGGGATTCGGCTCAATGGCGATCTGCAGATCTTATTGAATATCCTTCCACCTCGGAACCTTTGGACCCCGCACACTCGAAATTCAACCTGGAAAAAGGGGGATCTGGCCTCAGGACGCCCTTAGAAGGAGCGTAAAACCCGTCATCAGGATTCCGCAGACGCTCGCAGGGTTGTCATGGACACATCGATGACCTGCCGCGGGGTAATTCGCGTCATGCAACGATGATCGATGGGACAGACGCGTTTGTAACAGGGTCGGCACTCTACATCCTCGGCGGTGAGCACGGAGACGCGTTCAAGATTGAGATTGGTTTTCTCCAAACTGGTCGGTCCCATGGGGACGACACAGGGAACCCCAAAAGCAACGGCGATGTGACGGGCACCGGCATCATTGCAAACGAGTAGTCGTGCCCGTGCGAGAAGAGCCTTTGTCGCACCCAAACTGATCTCACCTGCCAGATTGACACAGGGTTCCTGCATGGCCTCACAGACTTGATTCGCGAGATCTTTTTCCGAGGGAGCACCCAATACACAAATGTTGGCGCCAGCGGCGGCCAATTCGTCTCCCACGGCCGCGAAGGAGGCCACGGGCCAGATCTTCGAAGGGCCAAAAGAAGCGCCGGGCGCAATCGCGACAATGGGGCGCGCGGGATCCACATCATGATTTATTAACGCGCGACCGGCTTCGACTACCTCTGCTGAAGTTGTAAACAGCTCCAGCTTAGTGCCTCCGCCCGAGCCGACGGGCTCACAACCCACCGCCAACACCAAGCCCAGTTCATGCAATTCACGCGCGATCATAAAAGGGTCTGCACCCTTTCCAGGAGGCGCTAGCGCGCGGTGCAAGAGTGGCCCTCGGAAGCCCCGCTTATAACCTACAATGTGTTTTACGCTGGCAAGCCGCATGAGCATGGCCGCGCTAAAAGAATCGGGAAAGCACAACCCCAGGTCGTATTCTTCCTGTCGCAACGCACGCCCCTCTTTCAGAAGCGCTCCAATTCCCGCGTGATAAGAGCGCAAGGGCAGCAACTCATCGAACCAGGGAGAACCCTGAAGAAGGGGGACGTGCTCTTCTCTCAGGTGCAAGGTGATATGCGCCTGCGGAAAAGCTGCGCGCAAGGCGCGAAAGGCCGGTATCGCCATGACCACATCGCCTAGCCAATTGGACACCCGCACCAGAATTTTTTTCGGGGCTTCCCCGCTCAAGAGTTCCATCAGCCCGGGGTAGCCTCTGTACCCGGCTTGGGTTCGGAGGCGGCACTTCCTCGCAGCAGTTCCAATGCTGCCGCAATCACATGCGCGGGCTCAATGGCTTTCATGCAAGTCGCTTCTGCACAACCTCGCCGACAAGGACTACAAGGCTGTGGAACGCGCAAGGTTTTGGAGGGCGTACCTCCGTAAGGCGCGTTTTCAATGGGATGTGTGGGGCCCAAAAGCTGCAACACTGGCGTTCCCACCAAGGAGGCCACATGCATGGGCCCCGTATCGCTTCCGATATAGAGACTGCAGCGAGAAAAGAGTGCTGCCAAATCACCCAGGGAACGCGTTTGAGGAGCGAGTACAGCTGCGCCCTGAGATTCCGACACGATGGCTTCGGCAAAAGCGCGATCCGCTTGCGCTGGACCCACGCTGACAATCACCGGAACCTGAAGCGCCTTATGAAGCGCCCGTGCGACTTCGGCGTAACCTTTTACTGTGTAGCGTTTGTACGGAGTCGAATCACTCGTTCCCGGATGAATGGCCACGGGGCGCCCTTCAAGTGACGCTTGGGCCATGCCAGACTCTGCCGCTGGCAAGAGACGCAATGGCTGAACATCTTCAGCGGCCTCGATTCCCAAAAAACGCACCAGTGCCAGGTTGCGTTGAAAACGCGGCAGTTTTGATCCGGGTGCGGGCAAGCGCAGACGCGCGAGGTCCGTTGCAAACAGCCAAGAGCCCTCACGACCAAAGGGCCGCCCGTAGGCCACACGCCGCCCCGCTCCACTCAAGAGCGACAGCAATCCACTTTTTAAAATGCTGTGAAAATCGACTACAAGTTCAAATTTGCGGGACCTCAAGTCTCGAAAAAAGAGCCGCAGGCAACGCGCAAAGGCAATGAGTCTGAAATGGCGAAGATGGGCCATCAGTTCAGCGCGTGGAAACACCAGCACATCGTCGATCCACGGCTGACCGGCCAGAATGCTGGAGGGAACCGGTTCCACCAGCCAGGTAATCTGCGCCTCAGGCAGGCCTGCACGCAGGGCAGACACAGCGGGCAGCGTGCGCACCACGTCGCCTACCGCGCCCAAGCGAATCACTAGAATACGTCGAATCTCCGGTTCAATCGTGATCCGATTCTCACAAAGGTCGATGAGATTGCCTCGCAGAGTAAAGACAGCGCTGGTAGGATAAGCCCTTATGCCACACCAGCTTCTCTTCTCCAGTTTAAATAGCTCGGGTTTGAATCACTCGGGTTTGAACAGCTTGGGAAACCGGCTGCGATGTTCTCGTCGTCGGCTCGACCCCTCGCACTTGCATCGTGTTTGTCCCCACCCCGGAAAACTAGTGGATCGGAAGCCGCCGCAACAGCGCCAATACGCTCTGGCGCGAACTGAAAATCATCTCCTCTGTTTTCAGCCAAGGGAGAACTGACGAGTTGTTTTCATCCACGCCCATGCCCCCTGGTTTCCATTCCCTGCGCAAGGGACCCGTCGCCATTGTCGTTGCCGACGCTTGGAAAGAATGCGTTGAGCAGCTCGATCTCTGCCATCCCGGGCGCATTGCCGCAGCTCGCAGCGCAGGCCAGGGTGCTACGGGCCGCGGAACGACCGAGATTTTGCCGCTTGCATCCCCGGATCCCGATCAGGGTTCCAGTCCGGCGCAGCTCGTTTTTCGACCTATGCTGCACGGCGGGATCTTGGGACCTTTGCTGGGGCCTACCTATCTTTCGTCCCAACGCGCGCTCAAGGAACTCTACGTTACCTGGGCTCTGCGCGAGGCGGGCGCACCTGTTCCCGAACCTGTCATGGCCCAAGTCGAAAGGCGCAGATTCGGTTTCCACCTGGCCATGGGAACGCGGCTTGAAGAAAACAGTGTCGACGGCATTGGCTTCTTGAACCAACGCCCCAAACCCAAACGCATCTGCACGGTCACACATGCCATCGGACAAGCCGTGCGTCGCTTTCACGATGCTGGCGGCAGCCACCCCGATTTACATTTGAAGAATCTGTTGATCCGAGAAGCCGCGCACGACAACAGCCCACCCAAAGTAACTATTATCGATCTCGACAATGTGGAAAAGCGGCAGCGGGTTTCACCCGGTCGCCGCATGGATGAACTCATGCGCCTGTATCGCTCAGTGATCAAGCGTGGCTATAACCAACAGCTGTCTGGTGAACCCATGAGAAGCTTCTTTGACGGTTACGTGGGAGAGGACACGGCATTGCGCGATCAACTCATGGCTCGCTTGCCCTTGGAAAGACGAAAGTTGTCTTTGCGCCGCGCCAGTTATCGATTTCGCGGCTGGGAATCCTGAGGCTCGGCGGGCTCGGCAGATTAGCATCGGCTCAGTTGATTTTGCAACGCATCGAGAAACGCGTTTGCATCGGACAGCTCAAGATCCATTTCCACGACGCGCAGGCACCTGGCAACATCCCATTCCGGTCGGATCTTCACAGCATCTTTTTCCGTGGTCAACCAAAGCGGCGCTTGCGTCTCCAACCCGGCTAAATCTTTTTGCTCGTAGGGATGATGATCGGGGAAATAGCGCTCTGCTGTGATCAGCGCGCCGAGTTGCTCCACGGAGCGCCGGAAGTTCTCAGGGTTGGCCAAGCCCGCTAAAAGGCCCACTTTTGCGCCCGCAAGGCTGGCTGCCGAAGCCTCTTCCCCATCCCACAGCGTTCGCACGCTCTTCATTACCCGGCGCGCGGCAAAGTGGCCTGCGTCGGGAGCCAGCGCGCGCAGCGTATCTTCATCTGCCTCCGACAGAGGCCCGTCGAGAATCAAAAAACTGTGTGCCCGCGCCAAGGCCGACAAGGGTTCGCGCAAAGGACCACGGGGCAACACATGCCCATTGCCCAACCCGAAGCTTCCGTCAAAGGTGATCAGGTCGAGGTCCCGCAACAAGCCCATGTGCTGAAACCCATCGTCGAGCAATAAGAGCTCCGTGCCAAATTTTTCAATGGCACACATTCCAAGGGCGTGGCGATCGGGACCCACCAAGATCGGCACACCGGGACAGCGCCTGGCCAGCAAGCTCGGTTCGTCACCCGCTGCATCGAGATCCGCACAAAGCCGCTGACCGTCGGAAACCACGACGACCGGCTCGGCACTTTTTCTTCCATAGCCCCGACTGGCGATGGCGACAGCGACCCCGCGCGCGGCCAATTGATTGGCCAACCAGGCCACGGTTGGCGTCTTGCCCGAACCGCCCACAACGATGTTGCCCACACTCAGTACCCGACAGGGCAGCTTCCGCTGCTTGCGCAATCCTGCGGCGAAGGCCTTCCGGTTGAGACAGGCGCCCGTCGCATAGAGCCCCGAAAAGGGCAGCAATGGCGCGAGGGAAAGTCGTCTCCACAGCGACTCTTTCTTTCGTTCAGTCCAAGGCATCGCGTTCATTGAGAAGCCTCTTTTGCAACCAACTGCCTGAGCACAAGGTTTGCACTTCGCACGGCACTGCCCTGATGCGCCGCCAGATCCTTCCGGCCCTGTTCACCGCGCGCTCGCGAGGCCTGCGCCTCTTCCAACGCGTTTAGCGCGGCCGTTGTAAACGAGTCGGCATCATCGACTTGCTCTCCAGCACCCAAGGAACAGACCAACTCCGCGGCCTCGCGCGCGGACTCCATGTGTGGGCCAAAGACGACCGGACACCCTTCAAACAAAGGCTCCAGAACATTGTGCCCACCACGCGGAATCAGAGACCCGCCGACAAAAGCGAGTGACCCGCGCCCATACACAGCCGTGAGGTCTCCAACACTATCCAACAAGAGCACTTCCCCCGCTTGCAGGCGAGCCGTCTCGCCTTCTACAGACAAGGCCGATAAGGCAGAGCGGCGGGTCACCCGCATCCCCGCTTCGCTCAAGTAGTTCGCCACCGCCTCAAAACGCTCGGGATGGCGAGGGGCCACGGCCAGCGCCACTGGCCATCCCTTGGCGATGCATTCTTTCAAAACACGCACGGCCGACTCTTCTTCTCCAGCATGCGTACTGCCAGCGACAAACAGGCGCAGGCCTGAGGGGATCGAAGGGTCGTTTCCATCGCTGGTTTGCACATCCGCAAGAAAAGCTTTCAGCTCGGGAGCCAGGCTGGCGGCCCGATCGGGTACCTCAAGCTTGAGATCTCCCGTAACGCAAACGCGATCTTCGGGAACGCCCAACGCAATAAAGCGTTGCGCATCCAATTCGGAACGTGCACCCACGGCGTCGATCTTCTCCATCGTAGAAGCAAAGCAACCACGAAGACGCATATAGCGGGGGAAGGAACGATCTGAAATCCTGCCCGACACGACGACGATGGGCAGGCCGCGGCGCGCCGCGGCCGCAATGCGAACGGGCCAGATCTCCGTTTCCACCAATACCAAGGCCGACGGTTCCAGATTCGACAAGGCCGCATCGACACACCAGGGGTGGTCCAAGGGGGCCAGGCCCACCGGCACATCCGGCAAGATACGTTGCAACACAGAACGGCCCGTCACGGTCGTGGTCGACAAAAACACGTCGCGCCCCCCGGCGCGCAAGGCCTCCACCAAGCGTGTGGCCGCCATGGCCTCGCCGACGCTGGCCCCGTGTACCCAAATGGATCCAGGAACCTTCGGAGCTACAGATTTTCCAAGCCGTTCCCCCAAGCCTTCTCGCCAACCTCGCTTGAGAGCGAGGACGGGCAAGGCAAGGGGCACCAGGAATACGGCCGAAAGCGCGGCCAGGCTATGTCTTCGCCAAGGCACCTAACATCTCCTCCGCAATCGCAGCCGTTCGATCTGCCGCCCCGCCCTCTCCCAACGAGTTCGTCACGGCCGCCAACTCGCGCTGTTGCGTTTCGCGCGCCGGCCCGTTCAAGAGGGCCGTCAACGCCTCGGCGACACGCGGGGGATCGGCCTCCGCCTGCAACAACTCGGGAACGATGTGACGACCGGCAATCAGGTTGGGCATGGCCAGGGCGGTTATATGCAGTAAGAAGCGGGATATGAAATAAGTGAAGCGTGTCGTCTTTCCCGACACGACAAAGGGACAACCGAAAATTGCCAATTCCATGGTCGACGTACCGGGCTTGGCCAGGGCCAGATCGGCGGCGTGAATCAACTCATAGCTTCGACCGTGAATAACATCCAAACGCAGCGTTTCTGGCAAATTCGCCAAACGAATTCCCTCTTCTATGGCCGCTCGTTCGATGGTGGGCGCAACGGACAAGACCATGTGAACTTCAGGGTGCTCGACGTGAAGCAGTCGAGCAGATTCAAGAAAAGGTGCGAGGCAAAACTGGATCTCATTGCGCCGACTTCCCGGCATCAGCAATAAGAGCGGTGCATCCACGTCCAAGCCCAAGGCCACTCGACAGGCTTCTCGCTGATGCTGATCGCGAAAGCGACCGATTCGATCCACCAAAGGATGGCCGACAAAATCCACTTGCAGGTCTGTACCCGCATAGAGTTCTGCTTCGAAGGGGAAGATGACGGCCAGGCGATCGACACGCTTAGCGATCTTGCTGATACGTCCCTTGCGCCAGGCCCAAACCTGAGGACTGACATAGTAAAGAACAGGGGCCCCCGACCTGGCCGCCTTGCGAGCAAAAGGCAAATTGAAATCGGGGGAATCCACCAAGACCACAAGATCGGGTTTCTCTTCACGCAAAGCGCGGGACAAACGCAACCAGGCACTGATAATACGACGCAGACTGGGGAAGATGTTCAGGAGTCCGACAGCGAGATTGCGCTGATGCACGAGGAGTTCGACCTTCTCCTCTTGCATTTGATCCCCACCGATACCGAAGAAGCGTGCGCCGGGACAGCGCGTACGCAAAGCGCGCACGAAATCAGCAGCGAGGAGATCTCCGGACGCGTCTCCGGAACAGACCAGTACTTTTGAACAATCAGGCATGCTGGAACCCTTGGGGTTCATCCGCCTTTCCGGCATCCGGAACCTACTTCAGCTCGTCGACAGGGGGCATGACTTCAATCACCCGCATCGCCGTACGCAGCGCTCCGAGCGCTTCTTTACCGGAAACCATGGGACGATCTCGACCCCGCACCGCTTCCACAAAAGCTTTCACTTCGGCCAGTAAGGCATCTTCGCGATCGAGTTCGATCTTCTCGATATCAATGCGCGGCTCAGGATCTCCGAGATCGGTGAGCCTGCGCAAAATCACGCCCGACTGCTCATTGAAATCAACAGAGAAATACCCATCCGACTGAAAAACTCGCAGCTTGCGCATGGGCGTAGGGGTCACACGACTAGCCGTCAGATTGGCCACGCAACCACCGGGGAAATGCAACCTCACACTCGCAATGTCGTGATTGGGAGAAAGGACGGGAACGCCAACGGCATCGATCTGGCTAGGCTCTTCACCGACCAGGTCTTGGATAATCTCAATGTCGTGGATCATCAAGTCGCGTACGACATCCACATCGGTGGCGCGTCCCGGGAAAGGGCCCATGCGATGCACTTCGATGAAGCGCGGACGATGGATGCGTTTTTTCATCATTAGCATGGCCGGATTAAAACGCTCTAAGTGGCCCACCTGCAAAACACGGCCCTCGCGATCGGCGAGTTCAATGAGTTCTTCACCTTCTTCCAGGCTCGAAGCGATGGGTTTTTCCACCAACACATCGAGACCCGCGCGCAAGGCATCGCCTACCACCGCGTGATGGTACACCGTAGGCACGGCCACAATCACGGCGTCCGCCAAACCAAACACTTCTTCGGGTTTGGCGAAGTAACTCGACTGACACTCCCGAGCGACTGCTTCTCCGCGTTCACGGTCAAGATCGACTACGCCTACGAGATCCACCCCTTCACCAGCCTCGTGCAAGGCCGCTACTTTCTGGCAATGAAAGCGGCCCATATGACCGACACCAACCACTGCTATGCCCAGGTTTTTCATCAGGGCTCCTTCTCCACTGTCGCCTTGCCTGCTTCTTGATTCGAAACCCATTCGGGCCCGATTCCCATGACTGCGATTCCCGACGAATCAGCCAGCCGTATCATTTCCTCTCGTTCAAAGAGTAAGGTCTTCCCGGCCTCCACGGCCAGTACCGAAACACCCGACTCCATGAGGACTCGTACCGTATCCGGACCCACGGCCGGCACATCGAACCGCAGGTCCTGATCGGGCTTGGCGACTTTCACCACCGTGGCACAGCCCATGCCCAGCCTACCCCCGCGGCGAATGGTCTCATCCGTGCCTTCAATGGCCTCTACGGC
>PIVT01000557.1 GCA_003353845.1 Pseudomonadota bacterium
TCTGATCCGCCCATAGCGTAGGAAAGGTGAGTTTGTTGTTTGTCCCACTTTTACTGTCCGTTTGGGCTCACTGTCCGTTTGGACTTCAGGTCCGTAGGTACTACAGATACAGGTCGTCAGTACCATCGAAACGGCGCTGCGTGTGTCGTCTAGAGCCTTCGAATATAGAATCCAGACCGTTGGGATTCCACATTTGAATATTCGAAGGTTCTAGATCGCTCTCGGATGAGCGTCGGATCACGTCGTCGGATCTGCATTGATCTTCTCTTGTGATGGCTCGAGCCGCGTCTCGATGGCCGGCCGATGGATGGATGGACAAGAGGATCTGCGAGCTTTCTTTGCTCCTCGAGAAAGTGATTCTTTGCTGCCAAATGGCTTTGCCATCGTGGAAGCGAGCAAAGCGGCTTCCTCCGATGACAGTTCGTTCGTGCTTTACGACATGAGTTGCGGCGCATGACCACTTGCGATCCTTCCTGGCATCGTGGAAGCGAGCAAAGCGGCTTCCTCCGATGACAGTTCGTTCGTGCTTTACGACATGAGTTACGGCGCATGACCACTTGCGATCCTTCCTGAACCTTCCGGTGAGATGAGACGTTGCTTATTCTCAACACGATGCGGGCTCTAGAACTTTTTGTCCACTGACTTTGCCATCCTTGAACAGAAGTGAATAATAGAGGCCTTGAAAGAGCACTTGCGATCCTCTCGATGAGAAGCTACGCAATATGCCGCCTCCACGACTTTGCGAGCGAACCTTTCTCTGCGGGCTTCCGCACGATTTTGTGTGGAAAACATCGCAACGGTTTTAAGCAGAAAGCGCCACGCCAACAGACATTCAAATTCGAAGAGGTAAGGGGCGACACCACCGCGAAGCGCGTCTATGTTCATTTTAATTTGACGACAACATATGGCCGTTGCTCTAATTAGAGTGTAGCCAGCTCTTC
>PIVT01000162.1 GCA_003353845.1 Pseudomonadota bacterium
AGGAATTCGCCGAAGGAAACATTGCCGGCGTTTTCGGAGATGCGTACGCGATCATCGACACCTATTCCAGGCGGGTCAGGCTTCCCATGGAGCCTTACCTGCTGGTTTCCCGCGTCACCAGGCTGGACGCGCAGAAAGGGGACTTCAGGCCCTCGTCCATCACCACCGAATATGATATCCCGCACAATTGGTGGTACTCGACGGACGGTCAGATTCCCTGGGCCGTTGCCGTGGAAGCGGGTCAGTGCGACCTGCTGTTGATCAGCTATCTGGGAATCGATTTTGAATGCAAGGGGGACAGGGTCTACCGCCTCCTGGATTGCACGCTCATCTTTCTGGAGGATGCACCGCGGGAGGGGGAGACCCTGCGCTACGACATCAAGATCAGTTCCTTTGCCAGAACCGGCGACACGCTCCTGTTCTTCTTCAGCTATGACTGTTTCGTAAAAGACCGGCTGGTTCTGCAGATGCGCGACGGGTGTGCGGGCTTCTTTAGCGACGCGGAACTGAAAGCAGGCAAAGGAATCGTTCTCACGGAAGAGGAGATTGAAGAGAAGCAGAAAATCAAGAAAAAGCGTTTTGACCCGTTACTGACCTGCAACAAATCAAGCTTTGAAAGAAAAGACCTGCTCGAGCTTGTGCGGTGCAACAATGCCGGTTGTTTCGGACCCGCTTACCTCCCGCAGGGCAACAACCCCTCCCTGCGTTTTACGTCTGAACCCATGTTGATGCTGGACCGGATCGTCTCCGTGGATCCCGGGGGCGGGGCCTGGGGCCTGGGTCTCATTGTTGCGCAAAAGGACCTGGCGCCCGATCATTGGTATTTCCCCTGTCACTTCAAGGACGATCAGGTCCTGGCCGGGTCTCTCATGGCCGAAGGCTGCGGTCAACTCTTGCGATTCTACATGCTCTTTCTCGGACTGCAAAGCTGCACCAGGAATGCCCGGTTCCAACCCGTTCCGCGCTTGCCCAACAAGGTGCGCTGCCGGGGACAGGTCACCCCCAAAGACAGCAGGCTGACCTACCGAATGGAGATCAGGGAAATCGGCGCGTCTCCCGGTCCATACGCTGTTGCGGATGTGGACATACTCTCGGCGGACAAGATTGTGGTGGATTTCAAGAATCTGGCGGTGGCCATGTCCGAGCAGGATACCGCCGGGTCCATACTCAAGAAGCCCGTTCAGGGAGCAGCGCCTCAAGAGCCTGCTTCCGATAGTCGGCCGGCTCTGTTTGAAAAGTTTCACCTGGAGGAATTTGCCACCGGCTCCATTGCCAACTGTTTTGGGCCCGATTTTGCGATTTATGAAAACCGGCAACCTCCACGAACTCCAAATGGAGATCTACAGCTGATCAGCCGCGTGCTCGAAGTCACGGGAAAAAGACTCGATTTCAAGAACCGGGCCGGTGTCGTTTCCGAATATGACGTTCCGCAAGATGCCTGGTTCTATCGCGAAAACTCCCATCCCGCGGTCATGCCGTATTCCATATTGATGGAAATCTCCCTGCAACCCTGCGGATTCATCTCGGCCTACATGGGGACGACCCTGAGCGCGCCGGATATTGACTTCTGTTTCCGCAATCTGGATGGGGAAGGAACCATCCTGATGCCGATCGACCTCAGGGGCAAGACCATTACGAACCGGTCGGAATTGCTTTCCACGGTGAAAACCGGAAACACCATCGTTCAACGATTTCAATTTGAGCTGAGCCATCAGGGACTTCCTTTTTACAGGGGCAGCGCTGCATTCGGCTATTTTCTTCCCAGCGCACTGGCCAACCAGATCGGTCTGGACGGGGGGATCGACAACCAGCCGCTGCACACCAAAGAATATCTTTCCGGCCCATCCATGGTGCGAATCGACTTGAAAGCCGCAGAGACCGGCGAACAGCTCTACAAGGCCAGAGAGGGAAAACCGTACGATCGCCTGGCGGGCCCGCAACTGGACTTTCTCGATGGGGTGCGCATTGTGGAACAGGGCGGAAAATTCGAACAAGGGTACGTTTACGCTGAAAAGCGGATCGATCCCGCTGACTGGTTTTACCCCTGCCATTTTTATCAGGATCCCGTGATGCCGGGTTCCCTGGGCCTTGAGTCCATCTTGCAGGCCATGCGGGTCTTTGCCCTGCAGCAAGACTTGGGGGCACGGTTCAGATCGCCGTATTTTACGCAACGCGTAAATCAGCGCGTCATCTGGAAATACAGGGGACAGCTTGTTCCTAACGACCAATTGATGTCGATTGAAATCCATGTCAAGAAGGTGGAGCACACGGCGGAGCGCGTATCCGTCGAAGCAGACGCCAGCCTGTGGAAGAATGAGATTCGGATCTATGAGATAACCGATGCGGCAATTTGTCTGGAGGAAGCCGCGGACACAGACTCCGGTTCAGCCAAACACAGAACCCGTCCTTTGCTTGTTTAGAGCCTCGATGAAGGCTCGGAGCTTTGTCTCGGAGCTGCACGGGTCGATGGTCGGGTCAACGCTGTCCCCGTCCATGACAAGGACCGGGATGCCCTTTTCTCCCAGCGTCTGGACAACCCGGTTGTTGAACGTAGTCCGGCACAAGGGGCAGCGCCCGGAGAAGTGATTGTAGAGCACCACGCCATTCAGTTTGCCTCTCTCGGCCACTTCTACGATCCGCCGCAGGCGCAGGTCATTGTTGACAATCCCGATGGACAAGAGCCGCTCGGCGAGAGACTCGAACGGTTTTGCGATATCCAGAGGCTCCCAATCTATGTAACTGAACTCGTCTATGATCAGAGGTGAGTTCAGCTCGTACTCCAGGAGTTCGAAGAAACTGTCGGTGTAGAAGGGAGGCATCATGATCCAGCCGATGCGGTTCGTATCATTCCGCCTCGAGGAGTCATCGCAGTTAGGCTCGGACTCGATCTTTTCCTCGATTTCCTTTCTGAGCCGGCGCAACACCTCAAAGAACGGCCTTGTGCCCCACTTCTCCGAAAGGAGGATATTCCACTTCAGGAGATGTTGCCCGGGGAAGGCCGGCACCGGGTGGTCCAGCCGCAGATCGCAGATCCGTTTCGCTTCTATCATAGCCATATTCGAGAATTCGAAGGCTTCTCCCAACCTCCTCGGGTCAAACCGAATCCCCAGGCTCACCGTTAAGGCACGCACCGCGTTCTCGAGGTCCGCCGCCAGGGCCTTGATCTTCTCCTGCGAGCACCCCGACGGTATGGAGAGCGCGTAGTACCGATCTTCCTTCTTTTTCCTGCGCATGATGTCGAGAAGTATCTCATCCTCCATGGCGCAGGGCAGCGACGTCGAGACAAGGAAGTCCGGCTCGAGGATGGTCTTGTTCGTCGAAAAACCGTCGATTGCCCTGAGCACAGAGCAGGTCTCGACACCGTATCCATGCTTGGCCGCCGAGTCGAAGGCGGCGCTGATCCGCTTCTTGTCCCTGCTGAAGAGCGCCGTATAAGCCGTGAGGTTGACGACCTGGGCGCCGAAGGCGTGCAGAAGCTCCGATGGGAAAAACAGGTTCTTCCAGATCACCGCCCGGCCGCTTTGCTTGGTAAGGTAGTTCTTGATGGTGATCGAGCCGTAGGCAGCCGCCGCTTTCGGTGGGCTCCTGCTCTCCTTGGGGAACACCCACCTTCGGTTCAAATGGTCTTTTTTGAGGTATCGCTCATGCGCCAGCAACGCGGCGCCAAAGGCACCCATAATCTTGTGGTGTTTCGGAACCACAATCTCGTTGCCGGTTAACTGCTGCAGGAAATGGCCGACCACCGGGTTGGCGGCCACGCCTCCCTGGAAGAATATCGTCCCTTGATGTCCGTTCACCGTGCTTCCCACACCCGCCATGATCGTCTTGGCCTGGGCTCTACATGCCGCCCCGACAATG
>PIVT01000163.1 GCA_003353845.1 Pseudomonadota bacterium
CCTTCATCTGCTCCGCCTCGACGACGAGACAGGAGCTTTTCCCCTCCCCCCCTCGCGACGAACAGGGCGAGAAAGGGAAGCCGGAGTTCTATGTGGGGCCCAGCGGGCGCAGTGACGGCAACGGGCAGCCGCTCCAGGGTGCAGCCGCCAGGGAGCACGATCCGCGGACAGGACCGGAGGCCATTGAGTGCTCAGTCGGATCCCATTCGGGTGCGACGAAAGTGAGGTTCTTGACCGTGGGCTTTAACATTTAATGAGCCCCATATTAGTATACTTAGCAAGTTCAGGGGCCTCGCTACTCCAGGTCCCTGCACGTGCAGCGCTAGTGGCTTACCGCAAGAAACCCCGGCTGCCCACGGCGCTGTCGTAGGCGCTACCTTTACTCGCCAGGTGTACCGCCGTGGCATCGGGCGTCGGCACCCCGGTTTTCGCGGCAGCAGCGCCAGTCGTCGTTGCACCCGCCGCGCCGGGAGAGCTGCTGCTGCTGGCGACGCCGGCAGCGCCGACGCCGGCAGCGCCGCCCGCCTGCGCCGCGGCGCGCCGAGGGTCTTTGGGGCAGTCCCTCGCGACGTGCCCGGTGTTGTTGCAGTTGTAGCATTTCCTCTTGATGTGGCAGATCTCACGACGGAGGCATTCCCGCGACTGGGGGGTGAGTACCGGGGAGCAGTAAGAACCCCCCCGGACCTTGTCCATCCCGTACTTCGCCATCCACTCCTTCGTGGCCGCGTCCTCCATGGCTTCGCGACTGAGTGAGCTGGGCACGGGGATCACCTCAGGTTTTTGGCCCGGGATCGGGGGGTGAGTTGTGGTCCACTCGGAAGCTCGGAAGTCGGAGGGCAGCACGGTCTTGTCGCCGTCGCCGTCGCCGCCGTCGCCGCCGTCGCCGCCGCCGTCGTCGTCGTCGCCGTCGCCGTCGGTGTTGTCTGGGGGGAAGTTCAGAGGGCGACCGACCACCCGGGCCCTGTCGTCGTAGGCGCGGGCGGCGGCCTCCGGGGTCGCGAAGAAGCCCAGCTCGTCGACGGAGCCCTTGACCGTCAGTTGGGCCCGCCACGGGCGGTCGGCGGCGACCGAGGGGAGGTAGGTCACGCCCACATAGCCGCCGTCGGACTTCTCGGTGTCATCGCTCGAGCCGCCCGCGCCCGACCGGCCGCCGTCGCCGCCGCCGCCGTCGCCGTCGCCGTCGCCGCCGTCGCCGCCGCCGCCGCCCTGGTTGTGGTTCTGAAGTCGGCGCTCAAGCAATGAGGCCTGCGTGGCGCCAACATAGAAATAGCCGCCAGTAAGTGGGAGGATGTAGACGACGTGGCCACTGCCGCCGCCGGCCGTTTGTTTGCCGTCGCCGCCGGCCGCTATGCCGCTGCGGCGGCCGCTGCCGCCGGCGCGGCCTCCGCCGCCGCCGGCGCGGCCGCCGCCGCCGCATCGGCCCTGTAGACCGAAATGACGAATCCCATAAGTGGCGAGGAAAAGCTCTGTCCATACTTTTTGGACCTTCCGCTGGGCTTTCTTCTTCTCTTTTCTTTTTTCCTTCATATCGTCGTTTTCTCCGCTCGCCCCATGGCGTTTCGCTCGGGGAAGCGCCTCTTCGTATGCTTCTACGGTGCGTGGAGGGAGCCCCTTCAAGATCGACCTGACTATTTTATCTTTGTTCGCGAACGCTACCTCAGCCGTGGGCCAAACCTTTTGCATCGCATTGCTCGCGGCTCCCACTTGCTTTTCCGAGTCGTTCATGGCCTTCGCCGCCTTTGAGATGAGGTCCATCACCGCGAGCTCTCCCGTCGTGGTCTCGCCGTCGCCGCCGTCGCTGTGAATGGCCACATCCGTCTTCTCCGCACGCTTCTTTGCCTTCGCTGCCTTCTTCGCTGCCTTCTTCGCTGCCTTCGCTGCCTTCTTGTTTGCCTTCTCCGCTGCCTTCTCCTCGGCGTCGCCGTCGGCGTCGTCGGCGAGACTTCGCTCGGGCTTGCACTGGGGCGCCGCCGCGGCCCCCGCCTTGTTCACCCCATTCGCCTCCTTCTCCGCCTCATTTGCTGCATTACTCATTGCCTCCTTCGCTACCTTCCTCGCTGCCTTCTTCGGTGCCTTCTCCTCGGCGTCGCCGTTGAGACCTCGCTTGGGCTTGCACTGGGGCGCCGCCGCGGCCCCCGCCTTGTTCACCCCATCATTCCCCGCCTCCTTCTTCGCCTCCTTTGCTGCCTTCGCTGCCTTCGCTGCCTTCTTTGCCTTCTCTTCCTTCACTGCCAACTCCTCAAGTTTGTTGACCGCCGTGAACAACCCCCGTGGTAATCCGCTGTTTGGTGGACTTCTTGTCGCCTCGCGCGCGGCAGCGCCCTCCTCGTTCGCTTGCAGTTGCGAGCTACTGGCTTCGGCGCTTCCCTGGGAATTGGCCTCCTGCGAAGGCGGCTGTGAACCGCCGGCTTCCCCGGCTTCATCGTCGAACAGCCGTTTTGCACCGGCAAAGGCATTTTCATCTTCAAGCCCCATTTTATTTTAAAGCGAAAATATTCATGCTCATCGCGACTTCGAAAAATCCTGGGAAGCAACCAACACATGAACACGTGCAACGAACGCCTTCTACTCTGCTCTTCACTCAACAACCCTTCTTCGATTCAGCTCATCCTCTTGTAAAGTTCACGCTCTCAATCGGGTTGGTCGACTTAGAAAAATCCTTGGAGCAGCCAACACGGAAGCACGTGCAACGGCCTTCTACTCTGCTCCTCACTCAACAGCCCTTCTTCGATTCAGCTCATCCACTTATAAAGTTCAACCTCTCTCGGGAACTTTATAATAGATCTCGAGCAAGAGATGAGGCCACTCCACTTATCATCATCACCTGCTGCTGCCTCGAGAAGGCAGACGACCAGCGTTGTGATACGCGTCCGTTACAGGGGGCGCCGCGCGCGCCCCACGGGGGCCCAGAGCCCGTTAGCACCGTCACCCCGGACGCCCCGACGTAGCATTTTATTCTTGTCTTGAAATCAATTAATTGTCCCCTAACTGCACCGCCTGAACAGCCCAGTCGCTGGACCCCCGCAATCCATCCTCGAGGCCCGCGGATCGAATCCCCTATCTGCTCCTCTTTTTTTTAAAAAAAAACTTTTTTAAACTTTTCTAAAACAAAAATCAGAAGACGACAAACAAACAAGCAAGCAAGAATACAGAAACGTGCAAGTGGGGGCGAAGTCCAGCGCAATACCGGGGTGTCGTTGGCCGGCTCTGCTGTCTTGGAGCGTGTGCCGCCCACGCTAGCCTGGAAGGCCAGGTCCTTTTTGTTGGAGCTTGCGAGCTTGATTTGACCCTCCTGTCTTTGGGAACGCCGCCGCCAAGCTCATACATCGAATTGGCGCACAAGCAAGTGGCCCTAGGCCCAAGGCACCAAGGCCCTCGTCGAATCGTCGAAGCCCCAGTGGCGTGCCTCTGTACCTTCGCCCATCAAACAAAGAAGGCAAAACCAATGCGCACTTGAGAATTTAGTCAATGGGTCACTAGGTTTTCATCTTTTTGAATAGGGTGGACTAAATTGGCTGGCAGTTAATTAATGTGACGCGTAATGAGTCTTAGTCCGCCGAAATCGTTTCAAACGCAGCGTTCTAACCCTAAGCGGCGTCTCCGTCCCCGACGCAGCATTTAATCCTTGTCTTTAAATTAATTTATTAATTAATTTATTAATTAATTGTCCCCCAACCGCACCGCCTGAACAGCCCAATCGCTGGACCCCCGCAATCCATCCTGGAGGCCCGCGGATCGAACCCCACCCACCCACTCCTTCTTCTTCTTTTTTTTTTTTAAACAAAAAACAAAAGACCACAAACAAACAAGAAACAAAAAAGAAAGCATACAAAAACACGGAAGGGAGGGGGAAGTCCA
>PIVT01000558.1 GCA_003353845.1 Pseudomonadota bacterium
ATCGCCCTCGACCTTCCCTTGATGGCCTTGGGCGATGGGCGCCCGAACGTGGAACAGAACGAAGTCATTACCCTACCGCTGGACATGATGGCGGCAACTGCAGCAAAGATCGATAGCACCCTCGATTATACCATGATGATGGTGTTCTTCGATTACCTTCCTAACGCAGCGGACGTTTAATTTAACCAAAGGAGACAAACACTTATGGGCATGTACACGGACTTCAAGACAGATCCCGACATCGAGAGCAAAACGGGAGTTGTCGTTGATTACGGTTCTTTCCGTATCACCTTGGCTCGCGCGGGCGGCGCCAACAAACGATACGAAAAAGCTTTGGAAAAGAAGTCCAAACCGCACCGAAAAGCGATCGAGGCTGGAAGGTTCAACAACAGCCAGGCCAATGGAATTCTCAGGGAAGTCTACTCTGAGACGGTCGTTCTAAATTGGGAGACGCTAGTCGATGGCAAATTCAAAAAGGGTATCGAGTCGCCGGAGGGTGGCAAGCTGCTTGAGCCCACGCCGGAGAACATCGCTGCCACATTCACGGAGCTTCCGGACCTGTTCTTGGATATCCAGGGACAAGCAAACATGTCCAGCCTATACCAGCAAACGCTTCGTGAGGATGACTCAAAAAACTGACGGAGTTCCTGCGCTATTTACTAGAGCAGGGACCGCACGAAGAGTTGATCCTGGAACAAGCCATGCGCTCCGGTGCGAAGCTGCCGGACGCCATTCAAAACGCCCCGGAGCTTCAGCTTGGGTTGAATATCTTTATGCAAGCCTACCTGGAGCTAAACAGTTCCAGGCAGGTCGGCATGAGCGCTGGTCAGATCCCGTGGAAAGCGGTCATGGAGTATTGCATGTTCTACGAGCTGGACGAAGAGTTGACGGAGGACATGCAGCATCACGTTCGGCAAATGGACGTGGTGTGGCTGGA
>PIVT01000559.1 GCA_003353845.1 Pseudomonadota bacterium
TGATCTTGACCACCATGAACAAGAGAAAAACCAAACGCCGTCGGGGTGGATTCCAACCGCCTTTTTGTCCCAACCATGACTGTCAGTTCCACTCGTCTGACCCCACTTGGCCGTTCATTCGATTTGGGTTCTATTCACCCGCCTATAGCCACCGATTGTACCAAGTCTTTCGCTGCAAGCATTGTGGCCGGCGCTTCACTGCGCTGACCTTCTCCACTTCCTACTGGCTACATCAAAAGCCACTGCTTCGGAAAATTGCAGCACTTATTGCCGAGGGTCCAGGGCTTCGCCAGATCTCGCGCTTCCTGGGTACGACACATTCACTCGTTGGACGGTATGTCTCCCGTCTCGGTCGGCATTGCCTTCTATATCTAAGAGAGAAACTGAAGGATCACATCATCGATGAGCCCATTGTTTTCGACGGGTTCGAGTCGTTCGAGTATTCCCAATACCACCCCTTCCACATCAACTTGGCGGTCGGAGCAGACAGTTGGTACATCTACAACTTCACCGATAGCCCGCTTCGGCGCAAAGGCACAATGACAACAGCGCAGAAAGCGAAGCGTGAAGAGCTGGAGGAAACGATCGGTCGGCCGATTCCAAAGGCCGTTGAAAATGGCATTTACGGCCTGCTTCACCCACTCATTGAACATCTGCCGGATGGCACCCTGCGGCTCCATTGTGATGATCACAAGGCATATCCAAGGGCGCTCAGGCGACTGAAACGGGATGTCAAATCGCTGAATCAGATCGAACTCACAGTCACCTCGTCGAAGGCACGACGGACGTCGAAGAATTCACTCTTTCCAGTCAACCTGACCGATCTCAGACTCCGTCATGGCAGTGCGAATCATCGGCGTGAAACGATCGCGTTCAGCAAACGGCGTCAATGCGCGATGGAGCGAATGGCGATTCTATCGGTTTCACATAACTTC
>PIVT01000560.1 GCA_003353845.1 Pseudomonadota bacterium
AAGATAGTGATGTACGCGAAGTCGCTATATCCGCTTTAGGGGAGCTAAGCAAAAATGCAGACAAGGCAGATAGAAACACTATTTTTCAGACGCTTTTATCTGCAACTGAGGATAAAGATGCGTGGGTACTCAAAGTCGCTATATCTGCTTTAGGGGAGCTAAGCAAAAATGCAGACAAGGCAGATATAAACACTATTCTTCAGACGCTTTTATCTGCAACTGAGGATGAAAATGGGTTGGTACGCAAAGTCGCTATATCCGCTTTAGTGGATCTAATCAAAAATGCAGAAAAGGCAGATAGAAACACTATTTTTCAGAAGCTTTTATCAGCAACTGAGGATGAAGATAGTGATGTACGCCAAGCCGCTATATCTGCTTTAGGGGAGCTATGCAAAAATGCAGAAAAGGCAGATATAAACACTATTTTTCAGATGCTTTTATCTGCAACTGGGCATAAAGATTGGCATGTACGCAGAGTCGCTATATCTGCTTTAGTGGAGCTATGCAAAAATACAGACAAGGCAGATATAAGAACTATAGTTCAGACTCTTTCACAGATGGCAACTAATGATAAAAAGAAATTTGTACGCAAAGACGCTATATCCGCTTTAGAGGAACTAAGCAAAAATGCAGACAAGGCAGATATAAACACTATTTTTCAGACGCTTTTATCTGCAACTGAGGATAAAGATAGTGGTGTACGTGGCGTTGCTATATCCGCTTTAAAAGATCTTTCCCCAGCACATTGGAAGGTGGCTACAAAAAAAATAATAGAAAATGCAAGTCAAAAAGGAAACTTTTTCTATAACCTAGCTACTTACATACTAGACCTTTCACCTTTAATCTA
This sequence comes from Pseudomonadota bacterium, assembly GCA_003353845.1. Lineage (GTDB taxonomy): Bacteria > Myxococcota_A > UBA9160 > UBA9160 > JADFDR01 > GLO-12. The sequence goes on from PIVT01000560.1 coordinate 848, forward strand.
TTACCAACCAACAGAAATAGAAAGCAACTCCTACAATCAATTTTTAAAGATTTTATCCAACCAAGCACAAAAGCGAGGTTGGCC
>PIVT01000561.1 GCA_003353845.1 Pseudomonadota bacterium
TCGGCCTCTGGTGTCAACGATTCTCTTGTCTGGTGCGCGGGCCGTGATTGGAAAGCAGGAGGCGATAGAAGTAAAACATGAGATCCTTTAAAAACAATACGATGTGCTGATGCGAGGGGTAAAGTCTCACAGCAGGCCTGCATGATGATTGATGTTTGAACATGATCGCATATCGGCGCGCCTGAATGGGCTGAATTGAAGCGCACAAGAGGCGCAGGGTTCCAAGTAAGATAACATCCACTTGGTGAGCAAGTGCTCCAAATGGGAGTCCGAAGGCCACAGTGAACGGATAAAAGCGAACATGGTTCTGAACGAACCGTGTTTTCTCAATCTTTATCGCCGATGTATCGACATTGGACGTGGGAGCTTCGCCCTTTTCTCAGCGCGCGCGAGAGAGAGAGCAACAACCGCCTTGTGGAGTGAGATCTCACCACCTCAAACCAAAAACCAACTAAATACTTCGCTGATCCAGACAAAGATCGTATCAGCAGCGTGGTATGCAAAGATTTGGGAGCCCGGATTGCGGGATAAGCCGCATAGCTCCGTATGCCCCCGTTATTTTACGGACTAAGGTTTTGGGGGTGGAACCGAGTGCAGACCTGTTTCAACTTTGTCGATCCGACCCCTACTCCCTGAGATATTGCGAAAACAAAAATATTTCCCGGTTTGTATTCAAAATCTCCGGTTTTTTCGTGTTTTTCGAGAAATGGGGCCAAAAAGGGCCCCCAAAGCGGGGTCTGGGGGATGGGATCTCGATTGAGGGTCCATCCCCGGCCCCCAGTCGCGTTCCCATCCCCGTTGCTATCCATTTGCATTATATTGGGTTGGGCCGTGTGGCCTGATCTGGCCAGGACCCCTCACGTTTTTAGTTCTACGGGCTAAGGGCCCAGTTAACATGTCTTCCTCTGATGAACACCCACCACGCCTTCG
>PIVT01000562.1 GCA_003353845.1 Pseudomonadota bacterium
AATTCTACTTTCAGCATCGTGATTGTGCAAGTTTGCATGGGCGTCTTTAGGACCATACACGAAATAACTTCCCGTTTTGTCGCCCAATTGCACTCCATCTTTGATCGTTTCTCAATCGCGAAATCCGCGACGTAGAACAGCTACGCCTGTGGTTTCGCTCAATCGAAGCCGACCAAACCTGAAGCACACTTGGACCCCAAATTCGGGAATTTATTTCGCGCACAGTCCTAAGATGGGATATTGATGACACGTACAGCTTCGAACCTTGTTTTGATTGGAATGCCGGGCGCAGGCAAGAGCACCGTCGGCGTAATCCTTGCCAAAAAGACGTCACGCGACTTCGTAGACACAGACCTGCTCATTCAGACATCCGAACAGCGCAGCTTGCAGGAGATCGTTGACACGGACGGGTACATTGCCCTGCGCAAGATTGAAGAAGAGGTCCTGCTGGGTCTTTCCGTGCACAGGCACGTGATTGCCACGGGCGGCAGCGCCCCTTATAGCGATCCAGCCATGACGCAGCTCAAGTCGGATGGGCTCATGGTCTTTCTTGATGTGGATGTGCCCACGCTGAAGGCAAGGGTCGCTGATTTCAGCACGCGCGGGCTGGCAAAAAGACCGGGGCAGAGCTTTTCTGAACTGTTTGCCGAGCGTCTAGCGCTCTACACCCGCTATGCCGATATCACGATTAGCTGCGCGGGACTGACGCAAGAGGCTGTGTGTGAGAGAATCATTGCAGAGACGGAACAGCGAAGCCAATAGCATTGATTATTCTTGAGACTGGGGAGTCTATATATAAAAAGGGCAAAGCTGGTGCCCTGGAAACCTGTAAGGAGAAGCTATGGCAACGAAAAAGACCTATTGGGAATGTGATTTCTGCAAACGTCTCTATGACGAAGAGGGGCAGGTCTCTGAATGCGAGCAGCACC
>PIVT01000563.1 GCA_003353845.1 Pseudomonadota bacterium
GGAGAGGGGAAATTCCGCCAAGCGTCCTGGGAAGAAGCCCTTGATCTCATCGGAGAAAAGCTCAAGAAGCTTCGCAACGACGGTGAACCTGAAAAGGCTGTTTTTTTCTCACGCTTTACATCGGCCCCGATCTGGGACACCAAATTTTTCGAGCTGTTCGGGACACCCAATATTGTGGGCTACGGTGACACGTGCTTTAATGTTGTCAGCCGTAGTTCGGGGACCATTTTGGGTTTTGGCGGTCCGGGAACACACTCCGGCGACTTTGAAAACACGGATTACGGCCTTATCGTGGGCAAGAACCTCGGCGGCGCCATCATTCCCCACGGTTGGGGGGCCCAGTTCGGCAAGGGACTGCGCCGTGGCCTGCCCATGACCGTGGTGGACCCCCGGCATCCCAATGAAATGGGACAATCCTATGCCGAGTGGCTGCCCATCCGTCCGGGAACCGACCTTTCCTTTCTGCTGGGGGTTCTGCACTTTGTTTTCCGCAAGGACTACATAAATAATGCGGATCTTTCGAAAACGAACTTGGATGCATTGATCGACCCGGAAACGCTGCTTCCGGTTAAAATGGACAAGGATGCAACCCCCCATGATTATCTTGTCTTTGATACAGCAACCCAATCTTTTGTAATGTCAAGAAAGGCAGCTCAGCCTGTCTATGAAGGGCTCTATGATTACAACGGTACCATGGTCCAGCCGGCCATGGAGCTGCTGAAGAAGAGCCTTTTAGACCTTGATCCGGAAAAATTGTCCAAAATCTGTACCATTCCTGTATCCAAGATGGAGGGCGTAGCCGACAAGCTGCATAAGGCCGCGCCAAAGGCCTTCGTGGAAATCGGTTATCGATGGACCCGGCACACCACGGATTTGCGCGCCCAGATCTGTGTGCATATGCTCAACATCCTGCTTGGCCTCTACGGA
>PIVT01000074.1 GCA_003353845.1 Pseudomonadota bacterium
GCCTGATCATAGTTGTAATCGAAACCACAATTGTCTTCGACATTGGGCCAACCATCGTCATCGCGATCACGCTTTTGACAGATATCACCCTGGCCGTCACCATTGACATCTAGCTGATCCGGGTTGTCGATCAGATCACAGTTGTCGCAAACGTCACCGTGCTCGTCCGTGTCCGAATTGACCTGGGGAGGATTGAATTCCAAGGGACAATTGTCTTCATCGTCGGGGTAACCGTCGGTATCACTGTTATTGGGTTGGCAAGCGTCACCGAAGCCATCGCCATTGATGTCTTCCTGACCCGCATTGGACACGTTGTAGCAGTTGTCCTCATCACACACGACCAAGTCACCATCGACATCATCAATGGCCGAGGGTGGGATGTACACACGGCTCAACTCGTAGCCCTTCAAGAACAGGTAGGTATTGGAATCGGTTAACGGCTCCGAGGGCGCCGGTGGATTGGCCACCTCTTCCTCTGCCATCACAAAGACGGTCGGCGTGGTTCCATATTTCAGGTCCCCGGTAATGGCAAAGCTATTGAGCCTCATGCCCATTTCGTTGCCGGGAAACTCCATGTCGAAATCTTTGTAGTAGGTTTTACCCTCAACAAAGCCACCCAAATTACACATGCCACCCACACAATGCATCCAACCATTGGTGTGGTAATTGGGAATGTTCGTGGTCCAATTCACGCTAGCACCATTGAGCGTTCCGAGAGCAGGACCGTCGGAACCATTGCCGCCCGTGTAATCAAAATGGGTGTACACGAAAGCCGCACCCTGGGAACCTGCCGCGAAGTACGTGCTTATGTAGTAATCCGTCATTTGGACCGAGGAAGCGTTGAGATCAATACCCGTTCCTGTGCGGTCATCCTGGAAAACCAGAGTCATGGTCGAAGCTTGACCCGCAGGATTCGGCGACCAACCCGCTCCATTGACGGGAATCGGATCAAGAACACCTGCACCATTGAAATATCCCCAAGCGCCATCGGAATCGTAACCAATGGGTCCTGGATCTCGGTTACCCGCATCAAAGGGTGTGTTTCTAATATTCAACAGACTGCCGGTGCTGCTATTTCCGGGAGGCGTCGCTGAACTTCGCCAGTTGGCATTGAGTCCCTGGTTGGCGATATCGTAGGTGATCACCCAAGTCCCGGGATTGCCGGCGGGGCCACTACAAACATCGCAGGCATCGCCTAAGCCATCGCCATCCACATCGGGCTGATCGACGAAGCCATCACCGTTGGTATCCACATCGGTTTCGTTGTAATCATCGAGACAGTTGTCACAAGCATTGCCAACGGCATCGCCATCATCATCTTCCTGCCCGTCATTATAGGTGAGGGGACAGTTGTCGACGTTATTGGCCAAGCCATCCGCGTCGGGATCCACATCCAGCAACTCACCACTGATAAAGAGGCCGTCGTTGGCCGCTGTTCGGTTGCCCGCTCCGGGATACAAACCATGACCATAACCTTGGTCGTCGAAACCGCCCAACGTCCTGGCCAACCCCATACTCCAAGCAGCTTGATTCATTCCTAGATTGAAGAAGCTACCCGCGACAAATCCGTTGGCATAAACGCTGATGTCCATGTCATAACGCAAGGTAAACGAAGCGGGACCGACCCCACTGAGCACACCGTTCGCTGTTTGATCCACGGGGAAGTCACCACCGCTGACCGCTCCCAGGCCGTCCAAGATCAGGTCAGCCCCATTCATCAAGCTGGCCGCGCCGTAGTTCAGCATCAAGCTGGGCGTGGCCTCACCGATGGTCACAGATCCCTTATCCGAATCGGCCACACCAGAAGCACCCACACGACGAGCCTCCAAGGCCAACTCCCAGTATTCGCCTTCGGCAGCCGCAATCTCCACGTCCACTTCGTAAACAAAGCGGGGGGCGTTCTGGCCATAACTACCGCCGCCCGCGGATCGCGTAAATGATGAAGCGCTGAAGCGCGTTGAGAAGTCGCCCAAGGGGCCGGGTGTAAAGGTGGGGGTGTCGGCAGCCGAGCGCCATTGATTGAACCCTTGGGGAGTCCATGTCAAATCGTTCCAAGTATCAGCGTCGTTGTAATTGCCGCGGAATTGCCAGCGACTCGACCAGTGACCGAGGCTTCGGTTGCGGGTGTCGATACCGGCAATCTCGGCACCATCGGCAGGCTCTGGAGCGAGCAGTGGGTCTTCACAAGCATCGCCCACGCCATCGACATCGGTGTCTAATTGATCGTCGTTGTAGACATTGGGGCAGTTATCCACATCGGGTTTAATCCCGTCAGCGTCGGTATCATTCAATCCACCATATAAATACAGACCATCATCGCTGACCGTGCGAGTTCCCTGCGTACCGTTTTGTCGGAACCAAACATTACCAATGTAACCTGGGTAACGACCCATGGTCGCAATGGTCGTGCCCATACCCATGCGGAAGGCTGATTCTGCTGGAAGCAGGAAGGCAATGGAACCTTGGGCGCCGATGCCGACCTTCATGGAGTAGGAAACCGTTACCGTGGCTGGACCGGTGCCGCTGAGGACTGCCGGCGTGCCGCCGAAGAGAGCGCCACCGACGTCACCAAAGGAAACGTCTGCTGCCGAGCTGAGTTGGTAAACCCCCAGCGTAAGATCGCCTGTGTCCAAGGTGGCGGGAGCGTGATTGACGGAAATCGTGGGAATGGCCGCATCGATATAGAGCGCATTTCTGGAGCCGTTTCCGCCCAAGGAGTTACTTCCTGCACCTAAACGTATGCCCAGTAGCGTCAGCTCCCAATCCTCATTGGTATCGGCGCCAATGCTCACATTGACATCGAATATGTAGTTCTGGTGATGCCAGGCCGCTGGATTACCCCAAGCCCGCGTGACTGCGCTTCCTGTAAAACGGGTATCGAAATTGGTCGACGTATGGTTTTTTGTAGAGGTGGCCGAGCGATGTTGAGCAAACCCATTGGCCTCGCGCGCCACATCCAACCAATTACCGGTATCTGTGTACGTCGTTCCCAAGCGATAGGAGCTGGGCATCCCACTCCCCGAACTCCAAGCAGCTTGAGTCTTGTTGAGGGTTTGAATACCCAGGATCTCGGCGGCCTGCGCCTCGGGTGCCAACCATACACTGCAAAGCAGTGCTGCAAGTAAACAGGATATGGAACTTCTTATTTTCGTTGTTCGAAATTCCGTTTTCAAAAGTGGATGATTCGTACCCATATTCACCATCTCCGCTTGCAGCATGAGTCAGGAGGCAGAAGCTGCAAAAAAACATTTAAAGTACTACTCGAAATAAAGCTTTCCTAGTAATCTGAATAGTTACTAACGTCCATTTGTCACAAAATCTTAATTGGATTTACCCTGTGATTCAGGCACTTTTTGACGCGGCAAGCAGTACACCGAATAGAGTCATTTACAATCTTGAAACCAGTGTGCAACTAACTTGCAACTCGGATGAGATCGGTGTGTAACAAACACGCAACTAGGTCCTTCAAACAACGAAGTTCTCAAAAACAGGACCCGATTCAATACCACTTGAGTTTTGTGCACTCATAAAAGAATTTTAACCCCGGCAGTACAAATTCGAACTTTCCGGCCAACCAAACACAGAAAGGACAGTAGCCCGAGGGGGCTACCGTCCTTTGTGTCATGTCTATTGATGAAGACTGAAACAGGTCGGGGCGGTGACCCGTAAGTCGCCGCCCCTATTATTGCACCCTATTCTTTCTGTGTAGGTTGCTACCTACAAGCCCGGAGGCGGTGCTGAATCCTCACCACAGATCCAGCGTGTCGACGGATCGACATACGCCTCATACCCCCATAACACCATCAAGTTCACCGTGACATCATCGTTGTTACATTGACCGTCACCGGTGAGGTCACACAGCGCCCAATTGGCATCGGCCTGCGTGTAAGACCCATAGCCCCAGAGCGCCATGAGAATTTGTGTGACGTCGTCGTTATTCGTAGCGCCATCTCTCGTAACGTCACCACACTGACACGCATCCCCAATACCATCGAGGTTGGTGTCTGTATTATTAGCGGCGGAGATTCCCAGACAAAGATCGTCATCGTCACAGACACCGTCGGAATCAGCGTCTCCGCCAAAATCCGCACAGGGGTCGGTGTCTGCACAATCAGGGATACCGTTTCCATTGAGGTCGAGGGTATCGTCCTCGCCGGGGCACTGATCTTCATTATCGCAAACCGTATCTAGATCCGTGTCACCACCGGGTGTGGGTGTTGTCACAGGGTAGATGGTCTGAAACATCAGATCTCCGCCGCTTGGGTCACCAGTGTAAAACACATTTCCAGCCGGGTACTTATCATCAAGGTTACCCGTGCGCAGGGCCATACCACGCGCATTCTGCGCTTGCAGTTCATACACATAGGTCTGCCCGGGCGTTACATCGATAATGCTCGGGAAGGTGAATCGAACCGGACCGCTGTAGAAAGATTCATCATCGAAGGGAGTCGCCTGGGTTGTACCCAGAATTGGCCCATCGATGGTTCCTTCATGCAATACCATGGTGAGGGCAAGGCTCGGGAACGAATCGTTTCCATCGTAGATCCAAGAGTCAATCGCGGCCAATTGGGAATACTGCGGCACGAAGGATTGTCCGATGGCCATGAAGGCATAAATTTGAATGCTTCCATTACCCCCTTCATTGTTTGTCTGATCAATCCCAGTGAGTTCCACCAAGCAATATTCTTCCAGACAATCCAACACACCGTTGCCCGTTCCATCATCGGGGTTGTAGTTCGGACAAGGATCCAAGTCGCCGCAGATCAAGTCACCGTCGACGTCACCCAAGGCATCGTCACCAGCACAAACATCCACAGCATCACAAACACCGTCACCGTCTGAATCCACACCGCCGCCCGCGATAGGCTCGAGAACCGCATCCCCAACCTGGGTTCCTGCCAGGTAAAGGAAGGTGTTCGCTTCAACCGCTGACTCTGTGGGGGCCAGCGGATTGGGCATCTCCGCCTCAGCCATGGTGAAGCTGGAGTAATCAGCACTGAACTCAAAGTTGCTCAAGAACAAGCCCTCAACACCGCTGCCATCATCCATGTTGAAGTCTTTGTAGTTATTCACACCATCCAGCATGCCGCTTAGGGCACAGAAGCTACCCGCACAGTGCGTCCAACCATTCATATGGAAAGGTGCCAGGTTTGAGTAGAAGCTCGCAGTGGTTCCATTCAACACGCCCGTGGCTCGATCACCCGTCGTATCCAGGTGCGTCGTCACGAAGGTTCCGGCACTGCCCGCCTGATAGTAAGTGGCCATGCGATAGTCCTCGACAATGACCGGACCGGCAGAGGAATCAATGACTCCATCTTGATCCACGGCAAAGCGCAAGGTAATGATGGCGGGCAAACCCGGCTGATCCGGCTCCCAACCTTCAGGCCAACCGCCAATCTCGTCCCCAGCAAAGCCCCAGGAAGCGTCAGAATCGCCACCGATGGGACCCGGGTCGCGATCGGCCAACCCCCCTAATGGTGTGTTGCGGATGTTCAACAAGCTACCCGTTGCCACGCTACCACTCAGAAGATCCGTATTGGAGATCTCATAAGTGATCAACACATTGCCTGCGTAAGTCGGGCACAGGTCGAGGTCAGCACACACGCCGTTATTGTCGGGATCACCCGTGGCGTCATCACCGTCACAGATATCGAGACTGTCACACACACCATCGCCATCTATGTCAGCGTTGTCATCTGCATCGGGACAGACATCGGCAGCGTTACAAACATCATCGCCGTCGATATCGTCGTCCAGGTCACAAACTTGGAGACAGTCTCCAACATCATTACTGTCAAGATCCTCTGCATCCGGCAGACCCGGGCACTGATCGACGTCATCACAGAAGCCATCCTCATCCGAATCCAGCGTGAAGTCGTTGCCCATGCAATTGTCATTGCTGTCACAGACACCATCTTCGTCTGTGTCACCGGTCGCGTTATCGCCAATACAGGTGTCGATGTCGTTACAGTACGCACCGTCGCCATCGTTATCACCGCTGGCGTCGTTGCCTTCACAAGCATCGAGATCGTCACAGATCAAGTCACCGTATTGGGCATCTGAGTTACCTGTGCTGTCATCACCCGTACACTCGTCGGTATCGTTACAGTTAAGGTCACCATCGTCATTGCCTGAGGCTTCATTTCCATGGCACTGGTCCGTGTCATCGCACAGAGTATCCCCATAAGCCTCGTCGGAATTGCCGAGGGTGTCGTCGCCATGACATAGGTCGAGATCATCACACAGCAGGTCCCCGTAAGAAGCATCTGTGTTGCCCGTCGCATCGTCACCAAGACATTGGTCGTCGGTATCACACACACCGTCGCCATCGCTGTCATCCGGATCATCCAATGGACAGGGATCAATATCGTCGCAAATACCGTCTTCGTCCGTGTCTCCGCTGGCGTCGTCGCCGGTACACTGGTCCGGGAGGTTGCATACGCCGTCGCCGTCGTCATCACCACAGATGGTGAAGCCGTCGGTGTCGCAGACGTCGCCCATTCCGTCCCAGTCCTCATCGTGCTGATCCCAGTTGTAGTCGTAGCCACAATTATCTTCGACATTGGGCCAGCCATCGTCATCGCGATCACGCCTTTGACAAACATCACCTTGGTCGTCGCCGTTGATATCCGCTTGATCTGGGTTGTCTACCAAATCACAATTATCGCACACATCACCCCACTCATCCGGATCCGAATTTAGCTGGTCGGGGTTGAAGAGTTCATCGCAGTTATCCTCATCATCGGGGTAGCCATCGTGATCTTCATCATCGTTCTGACAGGCATCACCCAGCCCGTCTCCATTGATATCGTTTTGATCGGGATTGTAATGAGAGGCGTCAGGGCCCGGACAATTATCCCAAGGCGTCCGGTCTTCATACTCACAGGGCACTCCATCGCCGTCGATGTCATCGATTTCACCTGAGGGTGGCACGTAATGGCGTGTGCCGGGAATCTCCACACCTCGCAGATACAAGAAGGTATTTGACGATGTCGGAGGCTCACTGGGAGCGGGCGGATTGGCCACCTCACTCTCTGCCATGGTGAAGATGGACAAGTCTTGATTGAATTCAAAGGAGTTCAGTGGCACACCTACGCGGCCGTCGGGGTACTCCATGTCGAAGTCTTTGTAATAGGTAACCCCTTGGTCCATCTTGGCTTCGGTACAGAACTGCCCTGTACAACGAGACCAACCGCGAGAGTGGTAATTTCGCAGAAGCTTATCGCCACCCCAAAGGATCGTATCACCATCGAGCGCACCGTTGGCGGAATTGCCTGAGGCCGTGTAATCGAAGTGCGTCTCAACATAGGTTCCCGACGCGCCGGCCCTGAAGTACTGCCTCAGAGCAAAATCCCGTAAGGACACAGCACCGTTGGGATCGATTCCGCCAGTTGCAGGGTCATCTGTGAAGACCAGTGTCAAGGTTGATGGAGTACCGGCAGGAGACGGGGACCAACCCGCAGCGTCTCTGCTATTGGAATCAGGGCCGGAGCCTCCCGGTCCTGAGAAATAACCCCAAGAACCATCCGTCACACCACCGATCTTGCCCGGACTCCGATCGCCAAGCCCGAGGAAGGTTCCTCGGATGTTCAGCAGACTTCCTGTTGAAGCAGTTGCCGTGACACCATCGGGGTGCGAAAGATCATAGGTGACCTCCCAAGTACCCACGGCCAATGGACCGCTACACACATCACAGGCATCGCCTATCTCGTCGGCGTACACACCATTATTGGCATCGCGATTGCCCTGGTCCGGGTTGTAGTCGTCCATGCAGTTATCACAGGCATCACCCACACCATCGCCATCGACATCTTCTTGACCCGCGTTGGGATCGTCGGGGCAGTTGTCGACGTTATTGGGCAAGCCATCGCCGTCGGGATCCGTGTTCTTCAAGTCACCACTGACATAAAGACCATCAATATTGATATCGCGATCGCCGACGCCTGGATAATATCCGAGGTGTAGAGGCCATGCGGTACTGGCCATCCCCATGCGGAAGCTGGCATCATTTTCAGTGAAGAAACCGCCCTCCATCCAACCATAGGTTTGGGTGGTAATGACCATGTCATAACGCAATGTGATGGCCCTGGGACCGATACCCTTGATCAAACCCGTTTTGGTTTGATCGTCAATGGGGGAATCGCCTGACTGATCCCCGCGACCCTCCAAGGTAATGGAGTTGAGCAAATCTGCGTTTGCCTGATTAACTTCGGGATCCTCACTGGCCTCAGGATCCACTTCCACGTAGTTCAAACGCAGGGTCGGGACCACACCACCGATATTCACATTGCTCTTCGCCGGATCCGTTGTAGCCGACATCGCGTTGCGTAACACAGTGAGTTCCAACTCCCAATATTCATCTTCAGCCGCACCGATCATCACATCCATTTCAAAGGCAAACCTGGGGGAAATGTTAGAAAATCCACCCAGGAACGTTCCCGCAGTCGCCATGGCGGTAAAGCGTGCTTCAAAATCGCCCAAGAGACCCGGAGTGAACTGGGTTCGAAGTTCATCCACACCCGACCGCCATTGGGCTCCACTGTGGGGAGTCCACTCCAAGGCCTTCCAGCCATTGAGATCGAGATAATTTGCCAAGAAGCGTTCGACGTCAGGATCATTTCCTGTGCCGTCGCCCCAGGCACCCGTCGTCAAATTGCGCGTTCGCATGCCGAGGATCTCAGCGCCATCACCGACGAGTGGGGCCAAGCAGATATCACCGACACCATCAACATCCCCGTCTTCCTGTCCAGGATTGTAGTCATTGGGGCAGTTGTCCTCTTCGGGGTGGATACCGTCGCCATCGGTATCGCGAAACCAACCATAAAGGAACAGGCCGTCACTATCTTTGTCGCTCCGAACACCTTGGGAACCACCATATTGTTTGTACCAACCGTTCGAAATATAGCCGGAATACTTTCCTAACACGCCAATGGTACTCGCCTCGCCCATACGAAAGGCTGCTTCTTTTCGATACCACGTGTGGGGGATCATACCGTTCGCACCGACGCTGACGGGCATGGAGTAGCTCGCGGTCACGGTCGCTGGACCGGTCCCACTAATAATCGTCCAACCATTGGTTGGGTGAAAAATGCCCGCATCGGCCATGGGCAAGTCGGCTGCCGTGGAACCCACCACAGCAGTTCCCATGTCAAGATCCCCCTCAAGCGGAACCGTTGAGGCGTGGTTGATTTCCACATTGCTTGTGGCTGCGCCAATGCTGACCTTGTTCCCTGAATTGCCATTGGTCGTCACACTTCCCGCACCAAAGCGGTAACCCACCAAGCCAAACTCCCAGTACTCGTCTTCATCCGCTGCGATCATGATATTGACATCGTAGGAATAGTTTACGTGAAGCCAACTTGTGTGGTTCCACGCCGTCTTCACTGCGGCGACACCCGTAAGTCGCGACCGAAAGGTGCGGGCGTCCTGCTCTACCAATTCATCATGGGAGGAATATTCGCCCGAACCATTCACCTGGTAGTCAGGGACGCGCCAATGATTTTGATTTTTGTAATGGGTTCCCAAGAACAGCTCTGCAGGGGGAGTTATCGATTCACTCCAAGCACCGGTGGTGGTATTCAAGGTTTCGACACCGAGGATTTCGGCAGAATTGGCCTGGTACCCCAAGAGGGCATTGGCAGTCAAAATCACCAACGCACAAAGAAACAAGGTCTTCAAAGACGCTAGGAAATTACCCGTATCTTTGCGGCTTCGGCTATTTGAAATACAAGAGTTTCGCTGCTTCATGTCTACCCCTCTTAAACTGCAACTACTACGGCCAGGTCCCGCCTATAACACCTGCACCCCTGCAAATGGGACCCTTCAGTAGAACGCAGTTTTGCACGCCTGCTGGCTTACTATTGGCATTCTCTGAGGACTATTCATCCTATGCCACGTCCTGTACGAACTCTATTTTGCAAGTAACGTGCCCATCAAGGAACTCTGCAATTCCCTTTCCGAACAAGGACTTAAGGAGACGTACGAAGAGTCGGCAAACGGTTTATGTCTTCTTTTTCCCATATCATGAAAGGAAAGGATCTACTTGCATATATATTTTCAACACAGGCAGGAGACACGCAACTCGCATTATCCCTGGAAGCCGAACAATAAAAAAAGGGAAGATGGCAAAAGCCACCTTCCCTTGATCTTCCACCTCACTCCTGCGAGTGAGTTGCCGGCTTACAATCCCGGAGGCGGTGCCGAATCTTCACCACAGATCCAGCGCGTCGACGGATCGACGTAGGCCCCATAGCCCCACAACACCATCAGGTTCACCGTGACATCGTCGTTATTGCATTGACCGTCACCGGTGAGGTCACACAGGGCCCAATTGGCGTCAGATTGGGTGTAAGAACTATACCCCCAGAGCACCATTAGAATCTGTGTGACATCGTCATTATTGGTCGCACCATCTCGGGTAACGTCACCGCACTGACAAGCATCGCCAATCCCGTCGCCATTGGTATCCGTATTGTCCGTAGCGCTAATCCCCGGGCAGAGATCATCGTCATCGCAAACCCCGTCTTCATCGGCGTCACCGCCAAAGTCATTGCAGGGGTCGGCACAGCCTGGGAGTTCAACGATGTCGTCTTCACCCGGACACTGATCCTCATCGTCACAGACGGTATCGCGATCGGTGTCTCCACCTCTCGTCAGACCTTCCGTTGGATAGTGAGTCACAAAGGTGAGATCGGCTCCACCCGGTTCGCCCTGGAAGTACCAATACCCGTACGGATAGGAACTGCCGCTTCCTCGCTGCACCATACCGCGTCCATTCTGAGCGCGAATTTCGAAGGCGTAGGGGTTGCCCGGAATGACATCCACTGGCTCGGGAAGCGTGAATGTCACGAGACCCTCAGTAAAGACACCGTCGAAGGGCGTCACATCTACCATGGAAATCACCGGACCCTCCAAATCGCCTTCATGTACGAGCAGGGTGATAGGCAACGAGTCTCCGGCGTTTACATCTTCAAGCCCGACTTCAATAGCACTCAGCTTGTCACGATCCGGGAAGAACAGCTGACCGACGGGCATCGCAGAAGAGATGCTGTTCGACCCACCATTACTTCGCTGCTCTTGATCAATGCCATCGGGCTCAACCAAGCAAGCCAGTTCCAGACAATCCGCAACGCCATTGTCTTCCTCGTCAACGTTGTCATCCGCACCAGGACAGACGTCATCAGCTTCGCAGACTTCGTCACCGTCGGTGTCATCCTCCAGCGCACAGACCTGCAGACAATCCCAAACACCATTAGCGTCGGTATCAGCAGAATCATCCACACCCGGACACTGATCAATGTCGTCACAGAAACCATCCTGATCTGAATCCAATCTGTAGTCGTCGCCCAGACAGTTATCGTTGCTGTCACAGACACCGTCTGCATCCTCATCACCAGTAGCGTTGTCACCGACACAAGTGTCGATGTCGTTACAGATGCCGTCGCCATCGCCATTGCCGGAGGCATCATCACCGTCACATTGATCATCGGTGTCACACACACCGTCGGCGTCTGTGTCATCAGGATTATCTAGTGGACAAGGATCGGTATCATCACACAGACCGTCACCATCGGTATCGCCTGTGTCGTCGTCGCCGGAACAAGTATCAACATTGTCACAATAGCCATCACCATCAACGTTGCCCGACTCATCGATACCTACACACTCATCGGTATCGTTACAATTGATGTCGTCATCATCGTTGCCAACGCCGTCATCACCGTGGCATTCATCCGCGTCATCACAGATTGCGTCACCAAAGGCAGCATCAGAGTTTCCGCTGGCATCGTCTCCGTAACAAGTATCTATATCGTCACAAAGCAGGTCGCCGTAGGAAGCATCAGAGTTACCCGTAGCATCGTCACCCTGACAGGCATCGTAAAGATCACACACACCGTCACCGTCGGCATCGTCCCACGGCGTGTTGTTGTCGGGATCACAGACGTCGCCGATGTCATCGCAATCGATGTCAGCCTGATCATTGTTGTAGTCATAGCCACAATTGTCTTCAACATTGGGCCAACCATCGTTATCGCGATCACGCTTTTGACAGATATCACCTTGGCCGTCACCGTTTGCATCTAGCTGATCCGAGTTGTCAATCAAATCACAGTTGTCGCAAACGTCACCGTGCTCGTCCGTGTCCGAATTGACCTGGGGAGGATTGAAGTCCAAGGGACAATTATCTTCTTCATCGGGCCAGCCGTCAGTGTCACTGTTATTAGGTTGGCAAGCATCACCGAAGCCGTCGCCATTGATGTCTTCCTGACCCGCATTGGCCACGTTGTAACAGTTGTCATCATCGCACACGACCAAGTCACCATCGACGTCATCAATGCCCGCAGGTGGGATGTACACACGGCTCAACTCGTAGCCTTTCAAGAACAGGTAGGTACGGGAATCGGTTACAGGCTCCGATGGGGCCGGGGGATTGGGCACTTCCGACTCCGCCATGGAAAAGATCGTAGGCGTGGTCCCGTATTTCAGATCCCCGGAGAAGATAAAGCTATTGATCCTCATGCCCTTTTCGTTGCCGGGATACTCCATGTAGAAGTCCTTGTAGTAGGTGTAGCCCTCAACCATGCCACCCAAATTACACATGCCACCTACACAATGCAGCCAACCATTAGTGTGGTAATCGGGGATGTTGGTAGCCCAACTCACGTTGCTACCATTCAGTGTTCCGAGGGCAGGACCGTCGGGACCATTCGCTCCCGTGTAATCCTGATTCGAATAAACATAAGCAGCACCCTGAGAGCCAGCTGCGAAGTACATACCCATGTGGAACTCCGTCATCTGGACAGACGAAGAGTTGAGGTCAATACCCGTTCCCGTGCGGTCATCCTGGAAAACCAGGATCATTCTCGAAGGTTGCCCCGCAGGTTTCGGCGACCAACCGGCGCCGTTGACGGGCACCGGATCAAGAGCACCTGCACCATTGAAATACCCCCAAGAACCTTCGGAATCGTAACCAATGGGTCCTGGATCTCGGTTACCCGCATTAAATGGCGTATTTCTAATATTCAACAGACTGCCGGTGCTGCTATTTCCGGGAGGCGTCGCTGTACTTCGCCAGTTGGCATTGAGTCCCTGGTTGGCGATATCGTAGGTGATCACCCAAGTCCCGGGATTTCCGCCGGGGCCATTACAAACATCACAGGCGTCACCCAACTCATCGCCATCGATGTTGGGCTGATCGGGAAGGCCATCACCATTGGTATCAACATCGGCCGGGTTGGGATCCACAGGGCAGTTATCACAAGCATCGCCTACCCCATCGCCATCGCCATCTTCTTGAAGAGCGTTGGGCTCCAATGGGCAATTGTCGATATCGTTCGTCAAGCCATCAGAATCTCGATCGGGGTTGAGGAATAAGCCTCGAACATACAACCCATCGTCAGCTTGGACACGCTCTCCACCTACCGGGTAGAAACCGTAATCCAAATGCACCCAGGTGCTCGCGAGACCCATGCGGAAGGCTGCGTCATTAAGAACAAAGAAGCCCCCTTCCAACCAGCCAAGGGTTTGGGTGGAGACAGGCATGGAGTAAGTAACCGTGATGGAGGCCGGTCCGGTGCCACTGACCATACCCGTTTCCTGTTGATCAACGGCGAAGTCTCCACCGTTTTGAAAACCGAAGCCGTCCAAGGTGATCTTTCCGTAAACCAAACTTGCCGTGCCGTAGTTCACAGTCAAGGTGGGGGTTGCTTCCCCAATAAAGACATTACTCACATTGGACTGACTGGTGCTCGAAGCACCCAAGCGATCGGCTGTCAGTTCCAACTCCCAGTACTCGCCCGGGGCCGCGCCAATCATGACATCCACTTCAAATAAGAAGTGTGGATGAATTTGTGCGTAGCTATTCAAGAACGGTGTTGAAGCCGACACTGCCGCAAAGCGGGTACCAAAGGTCGTCGCTGTGGTTTCTGCAGCGAGGATCTCAGCAGAGGAACGGTATTGATTGAAACCGTAGGGCTGATCCGAGAAGAAATTCAGACCGTTAAGATCTATGTAATTCTGAGTCCAGCGGCGGTAATTGGGCTCGACACCGGCGCCATCTCCCCAGGCACCCGTCGTTCGATTGCGCACGGCCAGGCCTAGAATTTCAGCACCCGAGGCGATAGGGGCCGAACATACATCACCGAAACCGTCCAGGTCAGCATCTTCCTGGCCCGCGTTGGCATCGTTGGGGCAGTTATCAATATCTGCAGGAACGCCATCGCCATCGACGTCCATCAACTCACCGTGAATGAAGAGACCATCGTCGCCAATGGTGCGAACACCTTGCGCGCCGTTCTGCTTGTACCAACCGTTGGAGATGTAACCGGAGTAGGCACCCAATACGACGCTGCTGATGCTGCGGCTCAACCCCATGCGGAAGGCCGCTTCCTTGCGATACCATGTCGGAGGAATCATTCCATGGGCCCCGACAGCGACAGGCATGCTATAGGAGACTGAGAAGGTCGCAGGGCCGGTCCCGCTGATCACACCCGAAGCATCATCGTACATGGGGTAATCCGCAGCGGTGATTCCCGTGACGTCTGCACCCAAGGTCAGGTCGCCGCTGTCTAAGGTGGCAGCAGAATGATTGATTTCGAAACTGGCTGTCGCGGCACCAATGCGAACTTGATTGGAACCGGAGCCACCGTAAGTGTTGCTTCCAGCACCGCTGCGCAAGGCATCAAGATCCAACTCCCAATACTCAGAAGGATCTGCGCCAATACTCACGTTGACTTCAAATGCGTAGGTGGGGTGAATCCAACCCACGGAGTTCCATGCCGATTGCATGACGGCATTTCCTGTAAAGCGGGAATCAAAGCTGAGTGAGGTATTCGAGCCGCTGATGGCAGAGCGGTATTGATCTCGACCGTTGGGATGGAAGTCTTGAATGATCCAGGCATTGTAATCCGTATAGTCGGTGCCCAAACCAAAATGGGTTGGCGTGCCGTATTGGCTCCAAGCCCCCGTGGTATTATTGAGGGTCGAGATCCCCAGGATTTCGGCAGCCTGCGCTTTAGGCGTCAGCAAGAAACTGCACATCAAGGCAGCAAGGAGGCATGTCACCAGACCTCGTCCCACGACTGTCACCAGACGCTCAACATTTGAATTAATCCGAATCATTTTCTTACCCCTCTACTCATCAATCGTAAGCGCAGTTCGCTGAATTGCTGACTTATCTATAACGCCGACACGCCTGCCTGTTTCTAACTCAATTAGTTTTAGAACTCGGTGTCACATTTGCGATGTGAAGCATCGAGACTCGAACGCCCGTGAAGGGCTATGACTTCCCCTTATCCGAGTGACTCCTACCGCCTTTGCCCCTACAAAGATGGAGTTACACAGAATAAGTCTTCGCGCCGCTCTCTGTGAAATCGCATCACAAAGAGCTCAATGCCATCAGCTCCATCTCTAGCCAAAAAATAGCTTGGCTTTTTAAAACTCTGTCTCAGGTAATGCAAAAGGTGAGCCATCGGCAAAAATGAATTACACTTTTACTTCCAATGGCTTAGATCAGATGCTTAACGGCGTTCACCATGTCGGGGGAAAAATTTTTCTCATGTGGGCTAGATTTCCTCCCCTTGGGTAGCCGATAGGTTCAAATTTCAACCACATAAGAAAAAGAGGGCGATAACCCTTTCGAGTTACCGCCCTCTTTCTTGCTTCTATATACCTATTCTATCTACGCTACGCGCAGAACTCGACTCTACAATCCCGGAGGTGGATTCGAATCCTCCGGACAGCTCCAGCGTGCCTCCGGATTTCCGTAGGCCCCATAGCCCCAAAGTGGCAGCAGGATCTCCGTGACGTCATCGTTGTTGCAATTGCCGTCGCCGGTGATGTCACAAAGAGCCCAGTTATTGCCAGGCTGCGTGTAAGCCCCGTAACCCCAGAGGGCCAGCAGAATCTCTGTCACGTCGTTGTTGTTGGTAGAACCATCGCGGTTCACATCGCCACACTGACATGCATCACCAATACCATCACCGTTCGTATCGGTGTTGTCGTCATTGTAGATATCGAGACACAGGTCCTCGCTACCATCGCAGAATCCGTCGGCATCGGCGTCACCACCGAAGTCCAAACAAGGATCCAATACACCGCAGAGCAAGTCACCGTCAGCATCGCCCAGCGCATCGTCGCCATCACAAACGTCCACCGCGTCACAAACGCCGTCGCCATCTGTATCCACACCCCCACCCGCGATGGGTTCGAGGACCGG
>PIVT01000164.1 GCA_003353845.1 Pseudomonadota bacterium
CATGGCTCACCTCGTTGTGTGCCGACGTGAATGATGCGAGTGCTCAATTCATCATCGATGAAGTCAAGGCCCACACCAAGGAGACTGTTCCCAATCTCGAAGATTTGGACTGGACCGCAAAAGGAATGTGGATGGCCCTCAGGGCAATGGCTAAGGAAAAGGCCGGGCGAATCGTTGAGATTCGAAACGCCCGAAAGGCGTCACGTTGGACCATCAAGGCCAATGTCGCCGCCTCTTCACCATCGCCGCTGAAGAAACACCAGACAATTCTCAACAAGCGCACCGTGGCCAAGCTGTACGAGGACCGCGCAGCCTTAAAGGTGATTTTTGGGTGTCTTGCTTCATTGCTCTTTGGCCAACCGTGATTTCACAGAGAGCCGTTTTGATTCCGTTTCAGAAGCTGCGGAAGGAAACCAACGACATGCTGAACGCACAAGCTGATTCAGCTGCGGCGGCCTCCGCTCAGGCGGCTGCTGCAGCAGCCTCAGCGGCGGCTCTGGCAGCCACTGCTTTTCCGGTAGCCTCGACCAGCAGACGGGGCGCAAGTGCGCGCCCAGAGGCCTCCGCCGTCCGCGCACAGAATCGAAGATGTCATGGTGAAGTCAGTTCTTGCTTTCCAGAGGCGTGCGGCTCAAGTGACGACGGCTGTGGCGGAGGCTGCCGTGGCGGCAGCGGCGGCGCGCAAGAAAGCGGGCACGGATACGGCAGGCCGCCAGAAGAGGAGCTCCGAGGCTGAAGCCGCGGCGGCCCAGGTGCGCGCCGACAAGCGCAAGGGTAAGAAGACCGCCATCAACTCCACCAGCTGCGCCCAACAAGCAGCGAAGCAGCTCAACCCGAAGCGCGTCAAGCTCGGGAAGATCGATTTGGCGAAGCCCCCGCGGAAGGAGGTACTCGCACAGGAGTGTGAATTGAGGGGCCTCGCGGTGAAGCGAGATGCGAAGGGCCAACCGAATGAGCTCGTCAAATTTCTTGTGAAGCGCCTGCGTGATCAAAACGCTGGGGCGGGTGTGATTGACCAGCTCACGCCTTTCGAAAATCTCAAGACTCACAGCGTCGAGTGGAAGTCAGGCCCTAGTCCGGCGTGGACACAGGCCTCGCTGGCACCCTCTGACACTCCAGTCCCCTTCGCTGAGGCGGACTCCGCCAACTCCGCCTCTCCTCTCGCTTGTCTGCCCCCGGCCCCGGCCGCAGGGGCCTCTGCCTCTTCTTCTACTTCGGCGGTGTGCAATGCCGCTGATGCGATTTGACGGGGGAGCTCCCCAGCTCCCCGCAGCCCGCAGCCATATACACTGGCCTCATTTCTGCTCGTGGTTGGGGCTTTTAAACCCCCCTGCGCACTTGCCTATCTCGCGCCCTCTAACCTAGGGGAGGTGTGCTTTATACCGGACTTTCAAGCTTTAATTATAGGCCCAGGCCCAGGCCTAGCTAGCACTAGGAGCAAGTTCTACAAGTGCTCATGTCGGATATCAGTGTCTAGAGCGGTTTGGTGTCGGTGCCAGGTAGGTGTTCGCGTTGACGTTGGCTTGCTTGTCTAGAATCTGGTTTATCCCACGCACTTCAAGTGCTATTGAGGGTACTATACAGTCGGGTACATGGGCGATTGGGATTGGCATCTCTCTGTGCTACCTACCTACATGGGCCTAGCCGATTTTCCGCGAAGTTCACCTACGTCGTGTGGTGCGTCGATGGCAATATAAGTCGATGTGACTGAACCTTATACCCATCAAGGCACTCATTCCCCCCAAAATGCGCGCGATGACACTCGATCTTGTCTGTCTCTCGCACTCGGGAAGAACCCAAGTACTCGGAACGCGACTAACCACTTCTCGGCGAATCTCGACTCAACTAACCAATGTAACCTTGAAACTAAAATGTGAGTAAGCTATTCTTCACTTCCATATGTTTATTCGTGATGTACCAACTTTCAGCTGAGCAGTCCCAGAAAGAGACCCCGTGGGCTCGAAATTGTGTCGGCCAGATGCTTGGGTCAAAGGGTGTCGCGGCTTCAATGATGGCGAAAAAGGTCAGTGAGGCGGGATGTGTCATCGCGCGCATTTTGGGGGGAATGAACTAAGCGTATCGTTGCGGGTCTCTTCGAAAGGGCCATGGTCCCAGAGACCCCCGCATTCCATTATGCGACGATCCTTTCGCGACAAAAAGTGAGGAATTGTGAGAAGCGGTCAAAACCGTGATAATCCAATTTCAAGACCATTTTAGCACCAGGCCCCGAAACAAATATATGAGCCATGCCGCAGTAATGATCCTCAACGATGATGAGTTCACGGCACGCATGCGTTCTTTCGTTCATGCGCCAAGATTCACGCGCAAAATCGGCTGCGGAGCCATGGTCGGTGGCTGTCCAGAACGGGCGGGTTACAAAGAAAATCCCGGAAACGTCGATCAAAATGGGGTGCTGATTGCGGCGTAAGCCTTACGTTGTCAACAGAAATGGAAATTTCTATAGAATATACACTTACTTATGATACAAAATGTATCTACTATTAAAAGTAGCCAAAAGTTATGTTTAGAAATTCGCGGAAATCGTCCATTGATTATAGGATAATGGCTGTGATTTCAAGTTTGACAGGGCCCGACGACAAAATTGAGAGCCGTCTCGCCTGCGTTTCGGTCGTCCTCTCGTTCATGAGAAAATGTTTCTCCTCGTGCTTGCCTCGTGTTCGGCGCCCTGATGAGCCCTCTCCTTGGTGATAAATGTCTGTTCACGTAGAGAAAGTCGGGAGGCATGGAGATCAGACTTCGCGAGCGATCGCGGCGTGGATGCATTCATGTGTGCGGAAAACGCCGACCCATCGTTGAGGTCACATTCCCCCCCCCACCCCTCCACACAATCACAGCCGCCGCTGTTCCTCTTCGACCGTTGTCTTCAGTACGTATGTCCCCCGCGCGTTGTGCAGGCGCGGGAGGTACCTCGGACGATGCCGGCCGTTCTCTCGGGTTCACCGCAGCCGCCGCTGCTCCACTTCGACCGGTGTCTTCAGTACGTTTGTCCCCCGCGGGCTGAGTAGGTGCGGGGCGCACCTCGGACGGCGCTCCACTTGGTCAGATCGATCTCGAAAGCGCGAGGCCAGCTGCCAAGGAGGAACTCACGGAGGAGTGCGAGGTACGAGGGCTTCAACCCGAGAGTGGCGCGTTGCGTTCCAAACCCAAGGACACCACCGAGAAGGGCGCACCGAAGCTGAGTATGAAGCAATTGGCCGCGCTGCTGAAGCCCGTGGCGGACAAAGCTGACTTTGATCGCCGGGAGCCGAGAAGAAACGCGCTTCGAGCGACATGGCCTCGCGCGACCCGCTCCGTCGACTGGGGCACCTCAATGGATCCCCGCTTACAAGCAGGGAACCGCCGAATGCATAGTCCTGGGTCAAGTGCTAGGGGCTTCGGCCGGCGCCGGCGCGGCGGCGACTTCTCAACTGTCCCCCCCGCGGCCAGGGCGGCGCGCTGGAAATGACCGCCCTGTGCTGTCGCCCGACAGGCGACAGCAGCCGCAGCGGCGCATGCGGATTTCGGCATCTCCCGTTCGAAAGGGCGATGCTTAAAAACAGGCCGGGGCCTATTATGATACCGTATACCGTCGATGTAAATGGGTTTTGCGTTTTGCCCTATAGGCTATAGGACCTAGCGCGTAGCGCCTAGTCTAGCCTAGAGGCCTAGGAGTCCCTAGTCTAGGCCTAGTGCCTAGTGCCTAGTTGCTAAATTTTGTAACATCTCCACCTCCACCTACACTATCCACACCGGCGGCAATCGCCCATTCAACTAATATGATATGCCCAAATCGTAAAT
>PIVT01000564.1 GCA_003353845.1 Pseudomonadota bacterium
TTCAACTGATGAAGGATTAGAAACAACTTATTATAAAGACCTGGACACTGACACCTACGGGAACGCAGGATCAACACAGGACGCATGCATTCAGCCCGCTGGATATGTTTTAGATGATACGGACTGTAATGACAATGATATCAGTATCAATCCAGCAGGTGTAGAGGTGTGTGATGGAGTGGACAATGACTGTAACGCTTTGACAGCAGATGGATCAGGAGAGACAACGCCGTCAAATAGCCTGCAGGATGGAGTTTGCAGCGGATCAGAGAAAAGCTGTACGTCTGGAGCATGGACGGATGATTACAGTGGAGTGAGCGATTATGAGGCAAACGAGGTTTCTTGTGACAGTCTGGATAATGACTGTAACGGAACCACAGATGATGAGTGCGATTGTGTCAGCGGGACCACTCGTTCATGCGGAAGTGATATAGGGGAATGTGTATCCGGGACAGAGACCTGTATTGCAGGGGAGTGGAGCGGCGTATGCTCTGGTGAGGTAGTTCCGACAGCAGAAATATGTGATGGAGTGGACAATGACTGTAACGCCGGTACAGCGGATGGATCAGGAGAGGCAACGCCGTCAAATAGCCTGCAGGATGGAGTTTGCAGCGGATCAGAGAAAAGCTGTACGTCTGGAGCGTGGACGGATGACTACAGTGGCGTGAGCAATTATGAGGCAACCGAAGTTACTTGTGACAGTCTTGATAATGACTGCGACAATTCAACTGATGAAGGATTAGAAACAACTTATTATAAAGACCTGGACACTGACACCTACGGGAACGCAGGATCAACACAGGATGCATGCATTCAGCCGGAAGGATATGTTTTAGATGCTACTGACTGTAATGACGCTGATATAGCAATCAATCCAGCGGCAGCCGATGTGTGTGATGGAGTGGACAATGACTGTAACGCTTCG